>DAOMNR010000009.1:0-15635 GCA_035443865.1 Candidatus Saccharimonadota bacterium
GGTCATCGGCAAGAATGGTCCAACCGAAAGAGCCACAACTAGTGTGACGAGACTTAGTAACCTAATAAATGAGTGGTGGTGTTTAATCATTTTTTTGTTTTTTCTTTTTGTTTTTAATTGGTTTGTTAAAAGAATAGCATGAGCGTAATCCAGTGTCAACAGCTATTTTTAAGATTATATGGCTAGTTTTTAATACGTTCCAGTAACTATTAATGTCTGGTCGCTTGTATATTTTCCACCAGGTGTTAATGCCGGTACATTAACCAGGTAGGTAATAGTGTATGTAGTCAGTCCAGAGCTTTTTGGCGCCAGCGCAATCGTGTCGCCACTGACATAACGATACTGATTGGGAGTAGAGTAATTTGGTGCAACCTGACCAAATCCGAACTGGCCATTGTTTAGGTTTGAACCGACTGAAACTGGAGAGGTGTTAGCCACTAGGTTGATACCAAATTGCGAAGCGCCAACTGTCGATGGTCCAGCTGTCGTCATTGGGTCGATAGTAGTCGATCCATTAGTTGGAGGTGTCCCGAACATCTGTACAACATAACCATAGCTAGTGTAGTTTAAAACCGTAAAGGTTGAGGTGGTAACAGTAGGGGTAGTTGCACTAAAATTACCAAAGTTTATACTACCGCTCCCTACAGAGAATGACAGCGAAGGATCGTGGGTGGTTGTGCCACCAGCGTTAATCTGGTAGTTAGATGAGTTAGCATTACCAACTGCCACGTCACCAACTGTTTCGCGACCTTGAAAATTAGCCGAGTTTGATTGGATCAAGCCGCCAGCGCCCAGTGTGCTTTCGCTAAATTTGTAGTTTGGCGATTGTGGCTCTTCGGCCGACACACGATTCGTACTAATAGCTATGCAAACAGTTAATATAGCTAAAATACCTATACATCCGGCCAACCTCTTTAACATAACCTTATTGTCAAGGATTATCGGGATTTTTGCAATAAAGAGTTCTTGGATGTGTGGTCTAGTGCGGGTCCTGTCGTCCGTGTTGTCCCACCGAACATCACCCGCTGCCGCTCACTTTGTGCAAGTGAAGAGTTTTGTTGCAAGAAATAGCCTTTAGCGTTATAATATCGCCTAGTAACAGACAACATACAAACATGAAGTCAGACGATAACAAAAACACCTCAGATTTGCCAGCACCTGAACTCTTAAAGACTCAGGATGAATCTGCGTCGCAGTCAAAAACTGACAGCAAAAAGGTAGATGAAGCTAAACCCAAAAAACGCGTTCTACTGAAGCATAAAACCTATCGACCAAGCCATAAAGCAACATTTATAGGTATAGCCGTAGTTGTTGCTATTTTAGCTATCAATGCCGCAATTATCGCATTTTTATCTAGTAACCAAGATGATGCAAATGCCCAGTCTAAGTCTGAGGTTGTGATAAGCCCAGTTGTTTTAGATAAATTAGGTGTTAGTCGTAATGCGATCGGTGATGCTGGGACAGAATTAGTTGTTGGTCCAAATTCACGTTTTGACGGCAAGCTGACGGTTGGTGGTGATGTTAGTATCGCTGGAGAGCTAAAACTAAATAGTAAATTTTCAGCGACTGGCGCTAGTTTAACTAACTTGCAAGCAGGTGATACGTCGGTTGATAAGTTAAATGTGAATGGTGATGCGTCTGCCACTAATCTATCGCTACGCAAAGACCTAACAGTAGATGGTACAACTAGATTGCAAGGCACAGTAACGGTTAATCAATTGTTGACCGTAAATAATAACGTTAATATTGCGGGTAGTTTGTCAGTGGGTGGAACTTTGTCGGTACGTAATTTTCAGGCTAGTAGTTTAGTGTCTGATACAACGCTAACGATTGGCGGACATATTATTACTCGGGGGACTGCACCTGGAATTAGCGCAGGTGGATCAGCACTAGGGTCAAATGGAACAGTTTCGATTAGCGGTAATGACGCATCTGGTACGGTGGCAGCTAATATTGGTGTCGGAGCTGGCACAGGACTAATTGCTCAGGTTTATTTCCATAATCAATTCAGCAGTACGCCGCACGTAGTGGTTTCGCCAGTTGGACGGAGTGCGAACTTTTTCGTTAACCGCACCGCAACTGGGTTTAGTATTTATGTCTCGAGTCCTCTATCTGCTGGTGGCATCTTGTTTGATTATATAGTTATGCAATAGAAGATGCTTTGCCTTAGCCTCGAAATCCCACTACTGCCACTCTGGGAGGTGTTGAGGCTTATATTTACATGTTAACAAATAACATTACTTCATTATCGCGGGCGGTTAGGATGCCGTTATTAATATCAAAAACGATTGGTTCAGATTTAGTGGTGATAACGACTTCACCGGGGTCTAGGATAGAAAAAAAGTCGGCGTGCCCTGGCAATATATCAAATTCGCCAACTTTGTTGGTGGCAGTTACCGCTTGGGCATCACCTTGGTAATAAACGTTAAATGGCGCCCTGGCGATGACATTTAGTGTTTTGAGGTTGTCGTCATGTTTCATGATTTTTTAGTTGGCTTAGCGGGTTTATCACTTGTTTTTGGCTTTTCCTCTTCGTGTTCTTTGGGAGTTCTGCCATTTAAGATATCTTCAATACCGTCTAGAGTTTGAGCAAGGGTGAAATACTGCCCCGGCTTACCCGATAAGTGTTCCGCCACGGTGAAGTCCTGTGAGAAGAATTGTACTAGTTTTTGAGCATACTGATAATCTTTGCGGTCAGCTGGTGATAGTTCATTTTCACCAACGATAGCAATAATATTTTTGAGTGAATCGTATTTTTGCATAATTGCTTGGACCTGACCAGCCAGTTTATAGTGGCGTTCACCAACAATTTGAGGAGTTAGAAGTGACGAGGTTGTTTTGAGTAAATCGACTGCCGGACGAATGCCGTTTTCGGCGACAGAACGTGATAGCACTAGAACTGAATCCAGCTGTTGTGAAATGGCCTGTACTGCCGGGTCGGACAGGTCATCTGCTGGGATGTAAACGGCTTGAACAGACGTAATCGTACCTTTGTCGGTTGAACTTAGTCGGTCTTCGAGGCGCCTTAGCTCGGCAAAGATAGTAGGCGAGTAGCCACCTTCGGATGGGATTAAGCCAAGGTTAGTTGATAGTTCGGTTAGGGCCTGAATGTGACGATAAATATTATCAACAAAGAACAAGATGTCACGACCTTCTTCGTCGCGGAAGTATTCAGCAGCTGTCGCAGCGGCCGGTCCGACCATTGAACGAATCGCTGGTGTCGAGTCCATCTGTCCAAAGTACATAACAGTATTTTTCAGGACGCCAGTTTCTTTTAGGGTCTCATATAGCTCGTTACCCTCACGAATACGCTCACCAACACCACAGTAAATCGAAAGACTTTTGGCATTACGGGTGACGTTGTTAATCATTTCCATCGTCAGCACGGTCTTACCAACACCAGCACCGCCGACAATGCCAATCTTGCGGCCCTTAACAAATGGAGTTAGGAAGTCAATAACTTTGAGGCCAGTTTCTAGCATTTCGAGTTTTTGCGTGCCACGATATGTTTTGATACCAGACGCCTCGCTAATTACTCGACGATTATTAGTGACATTAGGTCCTTTATCTAGTGGCTCACCCAGGGCATTAAACACTCGGCCTAGAGTGTCGGTTCCTACGGGCACTGTTACCTTGGTGTGGCTACGCGAGATTTTCATACCACACCGTAGGTTTTGATCGTTAGTTAAATTAACGCAGACAACGACGCCATCGCGGAAAAAACTAACCTCTAGGAAAACGTCTGGGTGACCTTCGACAATTAGTAGTTCTTTTTCGGATGGTTTAGCGTCTAGTATTTCGACTTCTACCATTAGTCCACGAAGCGAAGATATAACTCCAACGTGCTCGTTAGCGAATTTAGCTGCGGTTGGACTGGTCTTTTTGGCAGATTTCTTGGCAGCTTTTCTAACAGATCGTTTGGTAACTTTTTTCATCGGGCTAATCCTCTGGCGCGTGCCTTTTTCTTTTTGATACTAATCATAACTTCGCGTAACTGTCGGTCGCTTTCGCTTCGTTTGGCGCGGTGAAACTCTAGGCGATAATCTGCTAGCAGTTCACCAGCTCGTTTCTTGGCGACGGCCATCGAGTTAAAACGACTGGCAGCTTGGGCTAGACTGGATTCGAGTATGGTTTGGCTAAGAGCTAGAGTCATCATAGTTTTTTCCATTTGTTCAGCGATTTCGTCTAGCGATGGTTCAAAAATTGTATCCTCGGCGGTCATAGTGTCTTCATCAATCTCGTCTTCGTGACTCATATCGCGCATGCTCGAGACCAGATCGATGCTCTTAACGTCTTGGACACCAAGTGAAACGTATTCACCGTAGTAAACGATTACTTTCGAATAAGGTTCAAGTGCTTCGATTACCGGGCTAACGTCAATATAGCTGTCGGTTTCGGGTACCTGGAAATAGCGGACAAAACTAATACCCAGTTGAGTTAATTGGGTAGCGCCGTGAGTACCTAGAACTATGATGTCGATGGTTGCTTTGTCATAATTTTTGAGCATTGATTCGATCAGGCGTTTGTCGATATCACCACTAAGCCCTGCTTCGGCTGAAATAATTATAAAAGCTTGTTTTTGCTTTTTGTCGTCACTGCGATTAGTGATTCTGGTTTTGGGATCGACCCGAATCGAACGGTACCGACGCCAAAGTAGTTCGAAGAATTCTTTGGAAAGTTCTACTTTGTTGCGAACTTTGGCAACCTGAGTGCTGGCGATACTTTCAAAAACACCGGTCAAATCTTCGATCGTTCCAATCTGGACACTTTCTTTTTCAATAGCACTAGCGCGTCTCATCAGATTTTTCCTCGTCTTTTTCTTCGCTAACGTCAGATTCTGGCTTTGGGCTGTCTTGCGACTCGTTCTCTGACGGCGTTTCATTGTCTGATTTATCTTCAGGTTCTTCTGACTCGTTAGATTCATCAGTTTCTTGGGTTGGTTCTGGCGCTTCTTTTGATTTGATTGTGTGACGTTTTAATAATTGTGCCTCAATGCGGTCTAGGTCTGTTTCTTTTTTGACATGAGACGCCTCTTTGCGGGCTGATTCTTTAAGTCCCCTGACGTCAATTTCTACTTTTCCGCTCCCTAGAATGATTGTCTCGAGGATAATTTGCTGTTCAGTTAACGATAATAGCTCTTCGGGTGGTTGCTGGAGGGCAGCGTAAACTTGTTTACCAAGCGACAGGTCAATTTGGGCGTCCTTAGACAGGCTCGATCCGAAATGCGAGAACTCTTCGGCTTGTTTATATTTAGCTAACAGTTTAAATAATGTTCCAGACAAACGCTTTTGGCGAACAGTTTGAGCTTGACCGCCAACACGCGAAACCGACAGGCCGGCATTAACGGCTGGACGAATGCCTTGCCTAAAAACGTTTAGGTCCAAGATAATCTGACCGTCGGTAATCGACATAATACTTGTTGATAAATAGGCTGTAATATCATCGTTAGGTGTTAGGATGACGGGTAGGGCAGTCAGCGTCTTACCGCTACTTAGTAGCTTGCCAGCACGCTCTAGTAGGCTAGAGTGGGCGTAGAACATATCACCTGGGTACGAATCGCGACCTGGATCAACTTCTTGTAGCAGTGACAGCTGCCTATATGCTTCGGCGTGGCTACTTAGGTCGTCATAAATAATAATTACGTCTTTGCCGCTGTACCACAGGTTCTCGGCCACGGCACAAGCTGCATAGGGCGCCATGTAGCTTTGGGTCAGTGAATCGAAGATGTCAGCTAGAACGACAATGGTGTGACTCATAGCACCAGAATCACGTAGGCCTTCTAGTAATTGCTCTATATCAACCTTTCTTTTACCAATCAACACATAAACAACGATTCTGTCTGACCCGTTTTGGCTGGCGCTCAGTTGGCTTAGAAAGGTACTTTTACCAGATTTACTATCACCTAGGACAGCAATACGCTGACCAAGTACAACTGGGAAGAACATATCGACGGCCGTAACACCACTAGCGAGTTGTTCATTTAACATACTGCGGTCCATGATACCCGGAGCTTGGTTGAATATGCCTGACGTTTCGGTAGTTTTAAGCGCGCCCTTACCATCAAGCGGTTTGCCCATCGGGTTAATTACGCGACCGATTAACTTTTTGCCAACTGGAATGCTGAGAACATCGTTTTCTACTACAGCCAGAGTTCCCGGGGTCATACTTTCGGAGTCGATGTTGAATAAAATTACCTTGTCACCGTACGCCTCACGAACTAATCCACGTTGTCCATCTTCGAACAGAACCTGTGCGCCTAGTCGGACACCTTCTAGACCCCTAACTTCAATCAAAAAGCTATTAACCGACACGACTTCGCCTGTTAGATGGTCGGCTTCGACTAATCGTTGAAAGGTTGGATTATCAAACACGGCGAAGTACCTCTGGGAAAGTCTCTCGGGCAGCTAAAATCTGACGTTTAAACGACCAGTCAAAAATTCGACTACCGGATCTAACTACCATGCCACCTAGAATTGTCGTGTTGAAATTAAACGAAACCATTACGTCAGGCGCGATATTTTTACGGCACCAGGCAACTAGTTTGGTTTTTACTTCGTTTGTCGGTGGGGCAGCTAGTGTAATAGTGATGACGGAAGCACTGGCTTTAGATTTTTCAAGCGTTTTAACGAGCTTATTTAGGCTGAGGCTGGTCATGGGGTTGTTACTAGACCAATTACGTATAACTTCTGATGCTGCACTCGATAAAACCGGTTCGTCGTTGGAGTGTTTTTTACGCTTTTTGGTGCTAACGCGCCTGCGAATCGCGTCTTTTGCAAACCAGCGTGTATAGCCACCAATCTCAATAATTAGATTGGATAAGTCTTGAGTTGACGAGATACTAGCTGGTAGTTCAAACTTCATCAACAGCCTCTTTTTTTAGCTCATCTTTGTGTTCTTCAAGCATCGCCACTAAATAATCGCTTTGAGACCCTAGGTCGACATTATGTTGCATGGTTTCGGTTAGGAATGACAAAACAGCGTCTGATAGTTTGGTGTCGATTTGTTTTATTAACAGTGCTTGCTCGTCGGCTAGTTTCTTGCGTAGGTTTTCTTCAAGCTCAGTCTGTCGCTCGGTTAACTTGGTGTTGATGTCGGTTTGGTGATCATTTACGTCAGCCGTAGCGTCTTTGATCGTGGTTTCAGCTTGTTTTCGAAGTGCTTCGATAGTTTTTCGATATCGTTCTGATTCGCTGTTGACGATGTCAGACCCTAATTTTTCGAGTTGTCGATTGAGTTTGTCCGAAATAGAGCCCAGATCACGTTGTAAATCGATGGCTGATTTTTCCATGACCTTTTGGAAGTTATTTTGAGCGGTTTGTAGTAACTGTTCGCGAACAGCAGGTGGAATCGAAACCGTTGCGGGGCCAGCGGCACTGGGTTTTTTAGGCTCAGCTTTTTTAGTGCGCCTATGCTCGACGAAGTGATCGATAGCAAGTGTAGTTAAGGCGCCGATAATAAATACGCTGATGAAAAGAACCCACTGTAAAACTATATGAATATCCACCTAAAACCTCGTTAATATTACATAAATTGCTATTCCGGCGACCGCCAGTATCCCAAGTACCAAGGCTGATAATTGAATCACATCACGGTAAATGGCAGATTGCGACATTGGGTTGCGCCCTACTGAAATTATACTGCTATGAATCATAGAATAGATAATACTAACGACGACAATTAATGTTACCAAAAATATCGCACCGCTAATCAAGATCGGCAGGGTGTCCACTTTTTTGCCCGCCATGGCATTGGCTAGGTTTTGAATTGCTGCAGGTATCAGAGTTTTATCTGGTTGTTGAAAATAGTAAGAAACGTTTACTAAAACTGTAATTTGGCCAAGTGTGACGTCTTCTTTATTGCCTTGGGCGTCAGTATAAGATTCCTTTTTGTTGCTATTAATCGGATCGCCTTGTGCAATTCCAATCACTTTGGTGTTGCTGGTGGCCTTCATCCCAACACCTTTGATTGGCGAGGCGGTGATCTGATCGCCTTTTTTAACCTCTCCGTTGATATCGGATATTAATACAGGTAAGTTGCCGCTCGTAGCGACCTGGACTTGGTTGGATTGTCCGCTCGAAAGTGTCAGCAGTGAACTACCATCGTTTATTACTACCCCCAAGATGCTGTCGACATTGTCGATAGTAGCACCAACAACTTCGTCAGTTGTGTTGTTCTTTAAGCTCACTATTGAGCCAACCGATAGCTTGTCGCTGGTACTGTAGCCTTGAGATATTGGTGTCAAAGCATAGACAGTAGCTGGAACTACTACCGCAAACAGAGCCATTAACGCAACCAGGCCTTTTAGGCCTAGCTTATGCCGGTTAAATAGTCGTATTCGATTATTTCCGCGCGACGCTAACTTTATATCTCGACTCAACTACCCGTACTCCTTTAAGTGTTAGTATAGCAAAAATATTAAAGCATAGGCATTAAATCGTGTTAAAATATCAGTATTAACTGACGGGAGTCTACCGCGTGCGTAAAGCAACTCGAAACCAACTAGGCTATACCTTACTTGAACTTATCACCGTTATTTTGATTGTAGCTATTTTAGTAACGATAATAATCTTTTTTATTACTGATTTTAACCAGGCAGGTTAAAGCGTAGATTTAATACTTTGCGAGCGCTAGCGTCGATGAGAGTTTGTTTAATCTGTCCATTTTTTACTGCATTAACTACGCCATCGATTAAGTTGTCGGGATTGATCATCGACTTCGCATCGTCGTGATCAGTAACAAATAGGATTAGGTTATTGCCAGCATTTATGGCTTTGACTGAGTTTTCGACTGGATCAGAGTTGTTAGGGTCGCCTGAGTTTTGGAGCATTACCATGTCATCGGTAATCATAATTCCTTTGAAACCAAGATTATTAGTTAATATGTCGTGCCACTTTTTTGACAAAGTAGCAGGCAATGGATCGACTGAACTATATGTTAACTGTCCAAACATCACAACGTCTGCTCCAGCTTTTATGCCTGCTTCAAATGGTGGCGATACTCGCTTCAACCAGTCGCTGTAGATTGTTGTAGCGACTGGAATCGTCAGGTGTGAATTGGCTTCGGTTTCGCCGTGACCCGGAAAGTGTTTGATTGTTGATAGAGTTATGCCTTTCGTACCATCAACTGCGGCAGCTACCCGTGCACTTGCCCTAGTAGAATTTGTTCCAAGCACCCTTGGATAGATGAACGAGTTTGGATTATCTGTGACGTCAGCTACGATACCGAAATTCAGGTTTATGCCGACGCTTTTAAGTAGCAAGGACCGGCTAGTGAAGGCATCTTTGGTAGAGCGAGCCGGCAGGTCCCTTAATTCGAGAGCGCCATAAAAATTATCGCTGTCTAATCGCTTGACGGTGTCGCCCTCCTCGTCGGTTGCGATTAATATCGGTAATTTTTTGTCACCTATTAGTGCTTTAGTCATATCGGCTAATTGAGTCGTGGTGGCCGGAATATTGTCTCCCATCAGTATTATTCCGCCGGGTTTATATTTGTTGACGAATTGCGCTAGTTTAGTTTTGTCGGTGCCAGGGGTGTGTAATATGAATAGCGAGGCAACTTTATCACGAAGTGACATGTTGTCCAGTGTTTTGTCGATAAAGGACTTCTCGGCAACAGGTTGCACCGGGGCGGGGTGGGTGGATTTTTCAAGACCCAAGAATCTAAACCAAAACAATAAACCCAGGATCAGAACGACTATGATCGCTGTGATGATGTATCGTTTTTTCATACATCCTATTATACTCTTTGGTCGCAACAAGGACGCGGGCCGTTAACATACTTGACATACTTTTCATACCAGGAGTATATTAAATATTTGTTAAAAATAAACGAAGGTAGACTAATGCATAATAAAAAGCTTTATGGAACAGCCACGGTAGGAACAAAAGGTCAGTTAGTCATACCGTCCGAAGCTCGTGAAGAGTATGGCATATCGACCGGTGATCGTATGTATGTTTTTGGTTCACCTGAAAGTGGTGCAATAATATTACTTAACGAAGAAAAGCTCGAGCAGTTTATTGACAAGATGAACCTTCAAGTTGAATCATTTCGTGCTCTAAAACATAAAAACGGTAATAAATAACCTCTATGCACCACCACTTAACACTTAGAAACAAAATTATAATTATGTTGTCGGTCATGGTCAGTCTGTTTTTGGTTGCGCTTGACCAGACTGTTATTTCGACCGCTCTTGGCAAGATTGTCGAAGATTTTAATGCATTTTCATCACTCGGCTGGGTGGTAACGGCTTATCTAATAACATCAACTATTACGGTTCCGATTGCTGGTAAGTTATCAGATTTATTTGGTCGACGTGTAATGCTGCTTATTGGTGTTGGCGTGTTCGTGGCGGGATCACTACTGAGCGGTATGAGTGGTAGCATCGAGCAATTGATAATTTGGCGGGCTGTTCAGGGTGTTGGTGGTGGAGTTATCATGGCTAACGCCTTTACGATAATTGGAGATTTGTTCGCACCACGTGAGCGTGGCAAGTGGCAGGGTTTTATTGGAGCTGCATTTGGATTTTCGTCGTTGATTGGGCCACTACTTGGCGGGTTCTTGACCGAACCACATAACTTCTTTGGATTAGTAACTGACTGGCGCTGGACTTTGTTTATTAATGTCCCAATTGGAATTATGGCGTTTATAGTTATTGCGATGTTTTGTCCACCGCTTAAGCATGCACGTAAGCCGAAGGTTGATTATTTTGGAGCAGCCTTCCTGGCGGTTGGGCTAGCAACGCTGGTACTTGCTATCGATAATACAGATGTTATTTTCGCCGATTTATTAGCTTCAACTGATTTAACTCTTCTTGGTCTGCGCTTGATTATGTTCGGTGTTGTTGCCGCAGTAATCGTTGGGTTTATTCTGGCTGAGAGGCGAGCCGAGGAGCCAATTTTACCGCCATATTTCTTTAAAAACCGTAATTACGTGTTGATTATGAGCATAGCCTTGTTATTTGGTTCGGCATTTATGGGCTCAATCTTATACCTAACCCAGTTTAATCAGCAGGTGTTTGGTGCTAGTCCGACCGAATCAGGATTAATGCTACTACCTATGGTTGGTGGTCTGATGTTAACCAGCGTGGTGTCTGGTCAGTTGATATCTAGATTTGGAAAATACAAAGTGTTTATGCAGTCGGGCTTTATAATCGCAACGCTAGCTATGATTTGTTTGTCGTTTTTGACGCCAGAAATAGGTTATCTGTACGAGGGGATTGTCATGGCGTGTCTGGGTATTGGTATGGGTGTAGCGATGCCAGTAATTAGCTTGGCTGTTCAAAACGAGTTTGGACAAAAAGATTTGGGGGCAGCGACTAGTTCAAGTCAGCTATTTAGAGGCCTAGGTTCAACGATTGGTGTGGCGGTTTTTGGGGCAATCCTAACATCAGGCATTGTTACCGGGCTGGGTGACATGAACCAGAATGCCTATATACAGACGTTAAAACAAAACCCAGCTGCATCAAAAATCGGTAGTTTTGATGATTCGAGTACACTGCTAAACATTAATGCGCCAGACGTCAAGCAAAAGATTAATGAGCAATCAGCCAAAGCGTTCGCGGCTTTACCTCCCGAGGTTGGTAAGGTAGCTCAGGCTAAGTTTAAGGCAGAACAAGATGATTATGCGTATAAAATCGTTCACACGTTTAGCGCCAGTTTGCGCGGTATATTCATAACCTCGTCTGTTTTGATGGCTATTGCAACCGTTCTAGTGTTTGGCCTCAAAGAACGTGAGCTTCGTAGCGCTAAACCAAATGAAACGCCCGGAATAGCTTAATTATTTAGGCGCTAGCCTGAGGTGCAAAAACACGCTATACTGCTTGTAAATGGTTGGGTATTTTACAAAACACTCGGTTCACGAGGAGTTACATCGAGTAGCTTCGCCACCTAGTTGACACGTTTGGGTGTATGGTTCTTCGGTTACCCACGAAGATTTGACTGATGTAATCTCACAGTTCAGCCTAGATCCAAATATCGTTCGGGATGTTATGGATAAACACGAACTGCCACGCGTTGAGTATAAAGACGATGTTTTGTATGTTTTTGTACGCATGGTTAGACGAACCAAGCGTGGTGCGACTGTCTCGACCCCTCTACTTGCAATAGTTAAGGGCTCGGTTTACGTCACGCTTTCGACAACTGATTATTTTTTGCCAGGCACGATTGTCAACTCTAGTTCACCAGTGCCTGCCGGTAATAGCAAACTAATTTTACTGGCGACACTAGTGGCGGTTGTGAATGAATACGAAGAGTTAATTAATCGAACCATGATGTATATTCGAAGCATTGATCAACGCCTGCGTAACCGTGAAGCTGATAACAAGGATTTCGTACACTTTGTGACCGTAGAGGACAGCCTGAACGAATACCAGACCAATCTGACGGGTATTTTAGCAGTGCTAGGTAGACTCAAGGAAAATAAGCGCGAGACCTTCCTGGGGCGCGATATCGAAGCAATCGACGATATAATGTTACACGTTAACCAGCTAGTTGTATCTGTTGCTAGTCACACCCAAAGTGTTAATAGTATCCGTAACGCCTATAGTACAATTGCTAATAACACCTTGAACCACCGTATGAAAACGCTGACAGTTTTAACAGTTCTTATAACCCTCCCGAACGTTATTTACGGTATGTACGGTATGAACGTTGCTTTGCCGTTTGCTGAACAACCCTGGGCCTATATCGCTATTGTAGTCTTTACAATAGTAATCATTTTGGTAGCCTATCTACTTGTAAGACGCCTAAAAGTGTTCTAGAATAGAAATCACAAGCGTTTTGCCAAAAACGCCTATCTTGACGTGTCAGGCTAGACTTGATACTATAGTTGATGTGTCTCGCGCCAAAACTAATTTTAAAGGTCGAAGCGCGTGAGGCTGTACTTAGTACAAGGAGTGAATATCACATGCCAATAGCCATCGAATTTGTGTCGTCACGACGCAAAAAGATAGCCGTGGATGTGGTGCCTGCCGAATGGCAACTGTATATAGCGCAGTAAGAATCGTAAGATTCTAATCCGAAACTAGTTTCTAGTTTCAAACTACAAAAGAAAACACCCCAAGGCACCGGGGTGTTTTCATTTATTTAAAGAATTACTCTTTGGTTGAATCGGTCTTCGGAAGTGCAATACCAGCCTTGGTTAGCTCGGCATCAATAGCTGCCTTAAAGGCTGTGTCGTCTGCCCAGGTAGCTTGATCAAGTTTGACTCCGTTTAGATAAAAAGTAGGGGTCGAGTCGACACCGGCTTTTTTACCGATAGTTTGGTCAAAGGTAATTTTCTTGGTAACTGCAGTACTAGAAATATCACTCTCGAATTTATCGATATCTAGTCCAAGTTGACGAGCGTAGCCGTTAAATGCGTCGGTTCGCTCTTTGTCGGTTAGTAGGCTCCAACTTGTTTGGGATTGATAGATTAAATCGTGCATTTCCCAGTATTTACCCTGGAGTCCTGCTGCTTCGGCGGCCCCAGCTGCCGCTTTGGCATTAGGGTGGATTGAAGTTAGTGGGAAGTTACGAAATACGAACTGCAGTTGGTCTTTGTATTCTTCGGAGATTGCCTTTACTCTAGGGTGGGCGCTACCACAACCCGGGCACTGGAAGTCGCCGTATTCAATTAAGGTAACAGGGCTACCGACTTTGCCAAAGACATGATCGGCGATATTACCATTATCAACACTTGCTGACTGTACCTCGCTAGGATTAATTGAACTAACGTCAATTTTATCCCGTGGTGACAACACAATTAGTAGCGTCAATATTCCGGCTGCAACAGCTGCAAAAATAATCCAGGCTAATTTACTCAAAATAATCTCCTTTATTCGTCTATATTAATTGTAGCAAACAATCTTGTTGGCGGGTAGCGTGACTAATGTACAATTATAGGTAGTATGTCAACTTTCTTGATTATTGTTTCGGTCGTCGTTTTTATAAGCTTAGTGTTAGTTGCGGGCGTTCGACCCGGGCGTAGCAGGCTTAGTTTGTTTGAACTAGAGCGACGGGCTGAAGACGGTGACAAACAAGCCAAAAAAGAGCTTGAGCGCGAAGGTTTAATTATAGATGTAGTGTCGCTTATCAAGATAAAAACAGCTGTGTTGTTGGTTGGTTTTGCGATACTGGCTATTTTGACATTTGGGTGGGCGATAGGAGTGATTACGTCCATTTTGGTTGCAATTTTGTATGGACCAATCGCTAACGTTGGGTTTATTAACAAACTTTCTCAAAAGCTATATTCTGCGTTTGAACCCGAGATACTAAAGGTAGTTAAGAAATTCTCAAAAGTATTTAGGGTTGTACGACTTAAAAGTGACACCGAGGTTGGTCCGTCCAGCATTGATTCGCGTCAGGAGCTTCAGAACCTGGTCGAGAATTCAGACGGCGTTTTAACAGATGATGAAAAGAAACTCATTCTTAGCGGTTTGTCATTTAGTGAATCTTTGGTTAGTTCTGTTATGACACCAAAAAGCGTGATTGATAGTATTAAAAAATCTGAATTTTTAGGGCCTTTGACGTTAGATGAGCTTCATAAGACTGGCCATAGCCGGCTACCTGTGGTTGATGGCGATATTGATCATGTTGTTGGGATATTACATTTGCAGAGTTTATTAGCGCTAGATATCAAACGTTCAACAACAGCCGAAAAGGCGATGGATCCAAAAGTTTATTATATTCGTGAAGATCAGACACTAAGGCATGCTTTGGCGGCCTTTTTAAAGACACATCATCATCTGTTCGTGGTTGTAAATGAGTATCGTGAAACCGTTGGCTTACTGGCGCTTGAGGATGTGATTGAGACCTTGATTGGTCAAAAAATTATTGATGAATTTGATGCCCACGATGACCTACGGGCAGTTGCGGCTAGTAATCCAGGCAAAAATAACGAGTCACAAAAAGGCAAAGACGTCTAGCTCATTAGGGGTGAGGATGTTACACTTATAAATAATTATGACTCGAACACTAACCAAAGAACTATCTGCAAACATTGGCAAAACTGTAACTATAAATGGATGGTTGCATAAAAAACGCCTGCTGGGTGGTCTAAATTTTATTACTTTACGCGACCGAACAGGGCTCGCCCAAACGTTGGTCGATGACAAAGACGAGCTAGAAAAGCTTCGTGGTCTTCAAATCGGTACAGTACTGTCGTTAACGGGGATGGTTGTGGAAGACGAGCGTGCACCAGGGGGCGCAGAGCTTCACGACGTTAAAATTGCGGTCGAGGTGCCTGTAACAGACGAACCGCCAATCGAGGTTGATAAGCCGATTTCGCACAAGTCTGAGCACTTAGATACATTATTCGAAAATCGTGTTTTAAATATCCGCAATCTTAACGAGCAAAAGATTTTTAAAATTCGAGCAGACCTGACTTATTACATTCGTGAGTTTTTGCGTGATAAAGAATTTATTGAAATCGACACACCGAAACTACTGTCTGAGGCAACCGAAGGCGGTGCAGAGGTGTTTAAACTAGATTATTTCGGTAAAATTGCGACGCTAGCCCAAAGCCCACAGTTTTATAAGCAAATAATGGTTGGAGCGTTTGAACGGGTTTATGAAATCGGCCACTCATATCGGGCTGAGCCAAGCGCCACCACTAGGCACCTAACTGAACTTACAATGTTAGATATTGAAATGGGATTT
>DAOMNR010000010.1:0-14136 GCA_035443865.1 Candidatus Saccharimonadota bacterium
CAACATCATCTGAGCCGCCAATTGTTAACAGTTCATCGGCTAGTGCGACTCCTACAAAACCAATCAGTGATATTGCACCGCCAACTCCTGTGGCGACAACTCCTAATGTAATTGAACCTGACACTCCAGCTGACACCGATCCTACACCAGCTGTAGCGCCAGTACCTGCTGCTAGTTCAAACCAAGTTGTAGATGAAAAGAAGGCTGCCAAAGAGGGTAAAAAGACATTTATCAAACTGCCAAAACAAAAGAAAAGCCGCAAAGGCCTACTAGCGTTATTAATTGCACTTGTGGTGATAATTGGTGGATTAGTCGGTGGGTATTTTTATCTCAAGACTAGCGCTGATTCAGCGGCCGATAGCTATACAACCAAAGCCAAAACCTATCTAAATGAAGTTTATACTACGGCCTCGGCAAGTACTACTGGCGATCCAGCTGACATAAAGTCTAAGGTCGATGGAATTTCGAAACCAATTCTAGAGAGTCCGCCACTTAGTGATGTTGACTTCATTAGCTCAAAACATGCCGAAGCTGTAAAGCTGAACAGCCAAGTCGTGGCGCAGGTAAGCGCACTTACTACAACTTTGCTGGACCTAAGCGACACGTACACATTTGTATCCGAATACGACACGCTGTCAAAGGAAGCAACAACAGTATCAGGTACGGTTACCAGTGATAGCACCAAAGACGAGACCTTGAAAATGCTAGCAGATTACCAAGCAGTCTTAGAAAAAATGCAGACGTTGGTTGCAGGAGCTTCGCTACCTGACACCCTAAAGGACGCACAGGCTAACCTAAAGACTGCCCTAGATGACGAAATAACCGCAACCAAAGCTCAGATTACAGCATTTACGGCCGACAAGGATGCTGAATATAAACAGGCCAAGACAGATCTAGCTACTGCCGCAGCCAAAGAAGCGGATGCATTAGATCAGATCAAGACCGTTAACGAAGCAATTCCGGGTCAAATTACTTCAGCAACTGACGCCTTGAAAGCGTTTATAGCTGGTATCAAAGGCTAACTAATAAATAAAGTAGCTTGAATTAGCCGATAACAGGTTGATTTACGCTATAATGTTAAACAGTTATGCAAAGTATTGATGATATACGTACGGATTATTTGGCGCAAATCGCCAAAAGCGAAACGCCTAGGGAGCTACTGAAGTCTGCCGAGTTAAAGAATTTATATTCTGCAATTGGAACTATGCCACCTGAGGAACGCGGCGAGTATGGTCGTAGTATAAATCATCTTAAAAAAGATCTTGAATCAGCTGTTTTGGACCGCGAATCGTTGCTCGAAGATGCTACGGTTGAGCCGATTGATGTGACTGCTCCATGGGACAAAAATAGTGGTAAATTGGCGCTGCTACCTACCGTACAGGGTACTATGCATCCATTAATGCGTGAGCTTGAAGTTGTTATCGATATTTATACTCGTATGGGGTTTGAGGCGATTGAATCGCGCCAAATTGATGACGACCATCATATGTTTGAAGCTCTGAATTTCCCAGAAGGTCATCCAGCACGAGATGGCTACGACACATTCCGAACCGAGGAAGGGTTTATTCCGCCAGCACACACCAGTACGATGCAAAACCGCATACTAAAGACAGGAAAAGACAAATTAGAGTCCGGTGGTCAGATTGCTGCGGTCAGCTACGGCCGTGTGTTTAGGAACGAAGATGTTGATGCGACTCACGAACACACTTTCTATCAGTGTGAGGGTGTTTTTGTTAGTCGAACCGCTAATTTAGGCGAACTAATTGGAACTTTACGTAGTTTTTTTGAAACTTATTATGGACAAAACCTCAAAACCAGAACTCAACCTAGCTACTTTCCGTTTACCGAGCCAAGCCTAGAGTTTGCAATTGAAAAACCAGCTGCTATTGGCGGTAAGCCAGGCGAATGGTTAGAGATGTTAGGTTGCGGAATGATTCATCCAAACGTGCTTGAAGCTGCCGGTATTGATCCAACCAAATATCGAGGTTTTGCCTGGGGTGGTGGGATTGAGCGGCTAGTGATGTTAAAGTACGGTATCGAAGATTTACGTCATTTTGAATCTGGTAGATTACAGTTTTTGAGGAAATTCGCATGATAGTTTCAGTTAACTGGTTAAAAAAATATGTTGATATCGACTTATCGATCGATGAGCTGGCGAAGTTAATTGGTGCACGCCTGGTAGAGATTGAACAGGTGATTGAACTTGGCAACAAATATAAAGACGTTGTGGTCGCTAGAGTCGTTGAAGCGAATAAATTAGAGGGTTCAGATCATTTGAACGTGACCAAGATTGATGATGGCGGTGTTAATAAAACAGTAGAGCGCGATTCGAACGGACTGATTCAGGTAGTTTGTGGTGCCGACAACGTACGAACGGGCATGTTGGTTGCGTGGCTGCCGCCTGGGTCAATTATTCCAGAAACATTCAGTTCGAAATCGCCAGTTACTTTAACAGTCAAAGATTTAAGAGGCGTTATTAGCAATGGAATGTTAGCTAGTGCGCGTGAATTAAACTTGGGTGACGGGCACGATGGGATTATCGACATAACAATTGATGGCGTAAATCCAGGCGACAGCTTTGCGGATGTATATGAATTAAACGACTATCTACTAGACATCGAAAATAAGTCCCTAACACACCGTCCAGATGCCTTTGGAATTATTGGTTTTGCGCGCGAGGTGGCTGGTATTTGTGGCAAAGACTTCCATAGTCCTGATTGGATGTTGGATCTAGATACCGAAATTAACCCAATGGACGCGACAGTTAATGCACCAAAAATTGTCATTGAGGATCCAAAGCTATCTGGTAGATATCAAGGTGTTGTATTGGATCAATCTGGGGCAAGCCATTCGTCTAACGAGCTGACACTAATTGGGTCATATATTGCTCGTTGTGGCATTAGGCCCGTAAATCCGATTGTTGATGTAACTAACTATCTAATGTTGCTAACTGGGCAACCACTACATGCCTTTGATTACGATAAGTTGTTAGCGGTAGCAGGAGAAAATGCGGAAATTCATGTACGTCTGGCAAAATCTGGCGAAACACTAAAGTTACTAGATGGAAACGTAATTAATCTTGATAGTGACGACATTGTCATTGCCGATGCTAATCAGCCACTTTCGCTAGCTGGCGCTATGGGTGGGGCGGATACAGTAATTGACGATAGCACCAAGCGGGTTTTCCTGGAGGGTGCTACATTTAATCTGTATAATCTGCGATCAACCCAGATGCGTCACGGTATTTTTAGTGAGGCAATTACTAGATTTACCAAGGGGCAACCAGCGGCTCTGACGGCGCCGGTGCTAGGCGAGGCGGTTAAATTACTGCAAAGTTCGGCTGATATGGAGGTTATTAGCCAGGTTAGTGAAGATTATCCTGGCAAATTAGAGACCACTTCGATTACGGTTGGTCTAACTCAGATAAATGACGTTTTAGGAACTGATTACACGTCGAAGCAGGTTGTTAAGGTGTTAGAGAGCGTCGAATTTGGTGTTAACGAAAACTCAGATGAACTAGAAGTTACGGTGCCGTATTGGCGAGCTGACATACATATTCCAGAAGATATTATCGAAGAGGTTGGACGATTAATTGGTTATGACAATATTAGCGCTACTTTGCCTAACCGCGACTTTAAGGGCGTAGCCATTAGTGATTTAGATAAACTACGTACGGATATAAGGCAAATATTGTTGCGAGGTGGCGTCAACGAGGTGCTGACGTATAGTTTTGTGCATGGCGATATTTTGCGTAAAGCTGGCCAAAATCCAGACGATTCGTACAAAATAATCAACAGCATCAGTCCAGAACTGCAGTTTTATCGCCAGTCGCTAACTCCTAGTTTACTGCAGCTGGTGCATCCGAATATTAAAAGCGGCTATGATGATTTTGCGCTGTTCGAGCTAAATAAGGTTCATCCAAAACAGCTAGGAATGACAGACGAAGACGTGCCGACTGAAGCAAACTCATTAGCGCTAGTAATTGTTTCGAAAAAATCAAATACTGGATCGGCTTTTTATCAGGCGAAAAACTATGCATCGTTTTTAGGTAAACTATTGGGATTAGAGCTGTCATTTGCGACGATCGATCAAAATCACGAACCTTGGGCACTGGCACCGTTTGAACATAGACGCAGTGCATCGGTGACTGATATAAATTCAGGCGAAAGATTAGGGGTGGTCGGCGAATACCGCCACTCTGTCAGTCGAGGATTTAAATTACCTGAGTATTCAGCTGGGTTTGAGTTTGATGTTGACGCTATCCTAAGAGCTAGGCAACAAGTAAAAAACAACTACAAGCCTTCAAGTCGCTATCCGTCAACCGAGCGCGACATATGTTTCCAGCTTGATGTAGATGTTCCGTATAGTGATATCCACAGTGCTACAGTTGGTTCGCTAGATAAGTCTGGACTTGAATATTTGGTTGAACCGATTGATATATATGAACTACCAGATTCTGACAAGAAAAACGTTACTGTTAGAATTAAGCTAACTTCGGCAGAACGAACACTAACTGGTGATGAAGTTACGAATGTTATTGACGACACCGCTAGCGAGGTTTGTGCTGCGATTAATGCCATAGTCGTTTAGCCTAGAAAGCGCTTGTTTGAAAAACACCTGGCTGAGTGTATGATGGGTGTAGATATGCTTATGCTTTTGAAGGTTGATCGTGAAAAAGACAGCTAAGGTTGTAGCCTTTTTATTGGTGCTTACTGCGGTGGTTGTAGGCTCAGTGTTTTTGCTACAGGGTCTTAACTTTGATGTTATTAATTCTCAGGGCGAAGTAGCCAACAAAGAGCGTGATTTATTGTTTTTTACATTGGGACTTAGTCTAATCGTAGTCATACCCGTTTTTGTCATGTTAATTGTATTCTCTTTGAGGTACAGAGAAGGTAATAAGAAAAAAGCAGTTTATAAACCAGATTGGGACTTTAACTGGGTACTTGAAACAATCTGGTGGGGGATTCCAATCGTTATCATAGGAATCTTGAGTGTGGTGACGTGGATATCTACTCACGACCTTGATCCATATAAACCACTTGATTCGGATGTTAAACCAGTATCTGTTCAGGTTGTGGCACTGCAGTGGAAGTGGCTGTTTATTTATCCAGAACAAGGCGTAGCTAGTGTTAATCTGTTGCAGATTCCAGAAAAAACTCCAATCAACTTTACAATTACATCTGACGCTCCAATGAATTCACTATGGATTCCAAGTCTCGGCAGTCAGATTTATGCTATGAGTGGCATGTCGACTAAGCTACATTTAATGGCTGATACAGTCGGTGATTATAAGGGCTCATCTGCAAATATTAGCGGAGAAGGTTTTGCGTCTATGCGGTTTATTGCTAGGTCTAGCACTAAGTCAGATTTTAACGCTTGGGTAGCGGAATTACGCTCATCGAACCATACTCTTGATTTAGTTAGTTATAACAGACTTGCTGAGCCTGGTGTTGTTAGTGAGCCGGTTGAGTACCGTCTGGGTGATCCGCATTTATATGATAGGATAGTCCTAAAGTATATGATGCCGCCGCGCCAAAGCGGATCACATGTGTTACCCGCTAAACATGGCGAACATGAGATGAAAAATAAAGATATACAAAACATGGGTGCGCACAATATGGATATGATGAAAATGGATGGAATGTAATGAATGAGCTAATTAATTTCGTATTCGGCAGGCTGAGTCTAGATTATCTACCCAAAGATATCATTACCCAGGTCACAGTTGTTGTGATTACCGTTTTAGGCATTGCTGCAGTTGTCGCCATGTTCAAGTTCAAGTTATGGAAATGGGTCTGGAAAAACTGGATTACGAGTTTAGATGCTAAAAAAATTGGCGTAATGTATCTGATAGTGGCTGGCATAATGCTGATTCGTGGCGTAGCAGATGCATTGATGATACGCGCCCAGCAGGTATTAGGGTCTGGTGGTAGCGGCGGTGAGTTTATTAGTTCGGATACTTTCCAACAGGTCTTTTCGGCACACGGGACGATTATGATTTTCTTCGTTGCAATGGGGTTAATGTTTGGTTTGATTAACCTAGTTCTACCATTAATGTTAGGCGCACGCGACGTCGCATTTCCGTTCTTGAACTCGGTTAGTTTTTGGCTGTTTACAATGGGTATGATACTAGTCAACATGTCATTAATTGTTGGTGGCTTTTCGATTGGTGGATGGTTAGGCTACCCACCACTAACAGAACTGGCGTATAGTCCTGGGCCGGGTGTTGATTATTGGATATGGGCTTTGCAGATTGCTGGTATCGGTAGTTTGCTGTCCGGTATTAACTTTTTAGTTACGATTTTGAAACATCGAGCACCGGGTATGACGATGATGAAGATGCCAATCTTTGCCTGGAGTGTTCTGGTGATGGTGCTACTAGTTATATTCGCCTTTCCGATATTAACAGCGACTTTAGGTATGCTTGGATTAGACAGGTTGATGGGGATGCATTTCTTTACGTCAGACTTTGGCGGCAACCCAATGATGTATATCAACCTAATTTGGGCCTGGGGCCATCCAGAGGTTTATATATTAGTGTTGCCGGCATTTGGAATATTTTCTGAAATTGTTGCGACATATTCGCGCAAGAAATTATTCGGTTATAAAACCATGGTGGTGGCGTTATTTGCGATTACTTTCTTGTCATTTACGGTTTGGTTGCATCACTTCTTCACGATGGGATCCGGAGCCAACGTCAACGCTTTCTTTGGAATTACGACAATGATTATTGCTATTCCGACAGGTGTCAAAATATTTAACTGGTTGTTTACGATGTATAGGGGTAGAATTAGTTTTAAATCTCCGATGCTGTGGTTCTTGGCGTTTGTTATAACCTTTACGATTGGCGGAGTAACCGGTGTGCTACTGGCTGTTCCAGGAATTGACTTTCAGGTTCATAACAGCCTATTCCTAGTTGCCCATTTCCATAACGTTATTATTGGAGGGGTGGTGTTCGGATACCTGGCTGCGATTACTTATTGGTTCCCAAAGATATTTGGCTTTAAGTTGAATGAACGATTTGGTCGTTATGCGGCGTATTGCTGGACGATTGGGTTCATGGTAGCGTTCTTGCCGCTATATGCACTTGGATTTATGGGTGCGACTAGACGGCTCGATCATTATGATGCATCTACTGGTTGGCAAGCACTGTTTGTCGTAGCTGGAGTCGGCGTATTGATTATTGCACTTGGTATTTTCTTCCAAATATTGCAACTAGTTGTTAGTATTTGGCAGCGCAAAAAGAACCTAGATCTAACTGGCGACCCATGGAATGGACGGACACTAGAGTGGTCAGTACCATCACCAGCGCCGTTTTATAACTTTGCGGTAACACCAGTTGTTACGAGTCGTGATCCTTTCTGGGAAGAAAAGCAACGCCTAAAAATAAGTGGTGAAAAACCGGCTAAGCCTGAATACAAAGATATCTACCTTCCAAAAGATAGTGGCATGGGGATTATTATTGCTGGCTTTGGCTTTCTGGTTTGCTTTGGATTAATTTGGCATATGTGGTGGTTAGCCGTTGTTGGTTTGATTGGAGCGATAGTTTGTATAATTATCAAGACTGGCGATGACGATAATGAGTATAAGATTACTGCGGCCGAAATTGAACTACTAGATATCTCTAATCGTCGGAAGAAGGCAGCGCTATGAGTCTACGTCAACTAACGGTCGCCGAAACTGGCGTTCAGGCTGAAAAACTTCGCCAGGGTCCAACTGCACTCGGTTTTTGGATTTATCTAATGACCGATTTAATTTTGTTTGCTAGTTTGTTCGCGACCTACATCGTACTACTGCACGGCACATACGGAGGTCCATCTGGCAAAGACATATTTGACATGCCGTTTGTTTTGGCTGAAACTATCATACTGCTGACTAGTAGTTTCGTGTGTGGTCTGACCATGATAGCTCTACGAAAGGCTAACAAACAACTAGTTCTAGTCGGACTGGGCGTAACCTTTGCGCTGGGTGCTGCCTTTTTGGCGCTAGAGCTATACGAGTTTACTAACCTTGTAATTGATGGACATAGCTGGCAGGCAAGTGCCTATCTGTCGGCCTTTTTCACTCTTGTAGGCACACATGGCGCCCATATAGCAGTTGGACTGCTTTGGATACTGGTAATAGTCTGGCAGGTCTTTAGGCGCGGATTTACGAAAGGCGTAGTGCGTCGATTGACTTCATTTAGTTTATTCTGGCATTTCCTAGATTTAGTGTGGATATTCATCTTTACGATAGTTTATCTGATGGGGGTAATATAGATGACTAAGTCTAAATCGACTCACGTTTACAGTATTGTGCCGGCAATTACGGGCTACGTATTAGCCCTTAGCCTGACACTAACAGCGTATTTTGTGGTAGTTAACCATTGGTATAGTGATTTTTGGGCGATGGTTGTGATATTTGCGCTGGCAATTACTCAGCTAGTCGTTCAACTGGTGTTTTTCTTACACTTCGGTAAGGAAAGTCGACCGCGTTGGAACCTAACTGCCTTTTGGTTTATGTTGATATTTTTGATTATTATCGTTGCAGGGTCGATTTGGATAATGAACAGTCTTAATTACAATATGATGCAAATGACACCAGAACAAATGGATCTATACATGCAGGATCAAAGTGGCGCAGGGTTCTAGTTTGGCAACGTTCAAAGATTATTATTCGATAGTGAAGCCCGGTGTACTGTACGGCAATGCATTAACTGCCGCCGCTGGTTTTTTGTTTGCTAGTGCATACTTCAAGGTATTTGATATTTGGTTATTTATTGCGACCATGGTTGGAACAACTTTTGTAATTGCATCTGCATGTGCTTTGAACAATTTCTTAGACCAAGACATTGATAGTAAAATGGCCAGAACTAAAACTCGAGTGCTGGTGGCAGGTAAAGTTGATGGATTTAAGGCTGTGATTTTATCAGCGGCACTGGGCTCCTTGGGTCTAGTAATCCTAATTTTATTTACGAATTTATTAGTTGTCGCCGTTGGAATCATGGGATTTATAGTCTACGTAGTGCTATATGGCATGTTGTCCAAGCGTCTATCTATCCACGGGACATTAGTCGGTAGCGTGTCTGGAGCTGCACCCATCTTGGCTGGATACGTAGCGGTTTCAGGTGTAATAGATCCGGCGGCGGTGATAGTGTTTTTAATTTTGTTTTTGTGGCAGATGCCAGAGTTTTATTCGATAGCGATTTATCGCCGCAAAGAATATAAAGCTGCCGGAGTCCCTGTGATGAGCGTGGTAAAGGGCGTTGACTCGACTAAAATTCAAATATTCTTGTATACGTTCGCCTTTGTGATTGCGACTACTTTATTAACATTTTTTGGCTACACAGGTTATATATATCTGATTGTTATGTCAGGTTTGGGGTTATATTGGTTGCACCTTGGTTATTTGGGGTTAAAAGAGGGTAGTGGAGATGCATGGGCACGTCAGATGTTTCGCTTCTCATTGATAATTCTACTGGCTTTTTGTGCGATAGTGTTGGTTGGTCCGTTATTACCGTAAGTGGTATAATTAAAATATGATTATAATTTTACATCTACTCATCGCATTCACTAGTATTATTTTAGCTACTTTTGCATTAATTAAACCCAGTAAATTTATCTTGAAGCTAAGCGTTGGATCTGTTGGTCTGACGCTGGTAAGCGGTGTGTATTTAGTGATGATTGCACCGGCACATATGTTGCAGGCCTGCACGGCGGGGGTTGCATATCTGGCAGTTACGGGCGCCGCGATTATTTTTGCTAACATAAGGTATGCGAAATTAGTTAAACAACCAGTTATTAGTAACAGATAATCACTTGTGTATCTGTCGAAAAATATACTTCAGTTTGCTATACTAAAGACTAATAAGTTCATGAGAGGAATATATTTTATATGGCGACACCAAAGGCGCAGAGAATTGGAATTTGGATTATTGCAATTGCACTAACAATAGGAACACTAGGTTCTTTCTTGGTGATTGTCTTATCAAACGAAAATCAAAAAATTGATCAAGCCCAGCAACAAAAGTTGCAATCAGATTATAACAAAGAAATTGCTGACTATCAGGCAAAAGTAGACGCTCAGGCTAAAGAGTTGTCACCCAAGTATTACGACGAATTTAGCAAATACGAGAGCGTGCCTGCGAAATTCGATGCATCGTCAGTCAAAGAACTTACAACAAAAGATTTGAAAGTAGGTGATGGTGAAACTGTCAAAGATGGTACGTCGTACAGCGCATACTATATCGGCTGGAATCCCGACGGTGTAATCTTTGATCAGTCGATTGATGGAGATAGTCTAAAGGCCCCACTTAGTAGTGGTAATTATATTGAGGGTTGGAATAAAGGCGTAATTGGCATGAAAATCGGCGGTGTTAGAGAGGTAACGATACCGTCAGATATGGCATACGGAGCTGCAGGAAGTGGAGACAAAATCGGTCCAAATACTCCTATAAAGTTCATCATTATGTTGATTCCTCCAGTAGAGACCATTCCAACACCAGACCTTAGTAAGTACTACCAGTAGCGTAGGCACACTAGAACTAGCGTGTTGAAAATCGGACGAACACTATATATACTATAGCAATTAAGTACTAACAGAAAAGAGACTAGATGGACGAAAAAATACGAGATGTTGTCATGATTGGGGCTGGACCAAGCTCACTTGCGGCCGGGATATACACTACCCGTGAAGATATCGATACTGTAATTTATGAAAAGGAAGCAATAGGTGGACTAGCAGCTGTTACTGACATGATTGATAATTACCCTGGCTTTCCGGATGGCGTTGAAGGTATGACTTTGTCTAGCCAATTAGAGAAACAAGCCGAACGTTTTGGTGCGCAGGTTGAGTTTGGTGACGTAAGTGAAATTCGCGACGAAGGCGACACGAAAATCGTTGTTGTTGACGGCAATGAGGTTAAGGCCAAGACAATCCTAATCGCAACAGGCAGTGATTACAATAAAATTGGTGTTCCTGGCGAGGCAGAGTTTTATGGACGAGGTGTTCATTATTGTGCGACATGTGACGGCGCGTTTTATCGTGACAAGCGCCTGGTTGTAGTCGGTGGTGGAAATTCTGCCTTGCAGGAAGCTATATTTTTGACGCGCTATACTACACACATAGATCTATTGGTGCGAAGTACTATCAAAGCAAGTGAAATTTTAATTCATGATTTACAAAAATTTGTAGATGAAGGAAAGGTAACTATACATCTAGGTACTACTACTGACGAAATCGTAGCCACTGATGGTAAAGTTACATCAGTTCGTGTGACCAAAGACGGCGAAAGCTTATCGATTGCAACCGACGGCGTGTTTGTATTTGTCGGACTTAAGCCTAACACTGCATTCCTGGCTGGGAGTGGTGTAGAGCTGGACGAAATCGGTCTAGTCAAAACTGACACTAGAATGCAAACTAATATCAAAGGTGTTTTTGCTAGCGGTGATGTTCGTAGCGGTGCAACTATGCAAATTGCGAGCGCAGTGGGCGAGGGCGCAACAGCTGCTCTAAGCATCCGTGAGTACCTAGATGAACTTGGCAAGGATCACAGCAAGTAACCTAGCGTGGTACAATATAGGCATAGTTTAATAACAGAAACATAGGAGAATTATGGCGGATTTTAATCAGATTTTAACACCAGGTGATGTAGACGCGGGTGTAGTTAACGTTGTTGTTGAGATTCCAGAAGGCAGTAATAACAAGATTGAGTGGAATCGTAAAAAGGCCGTTTTTCAGCTGGACCGCGTTGAACCAGCAATATTTGCTAAGCCAACTAACTATGGTTTTATACCACAGACTTTAGACGAGGATGGCGACGAGCTTGATGTATTGATTTTGACGGACGAACCACTGTCAACTGGAATTTACTTGGAGGCTAAAGTCGTTGGCGTTATGAAATTTGAGGATGACGGTGAGGTAGATGACAAAATTATCGTTGTACCAGCCGACGATCGTAGTACTGGCGATGCTATTCAAACACTGGCTGATATTCCTAAACAGAAAATTGATCAAATCACTCATCACTTTACGCACTATAAAGACCTCAAGAAACCAGGCTCTACTGCTGTTAAAGGCTGGGGCGATATTGACGAAGCCAAATCAATCATCCACGCCGCAATCGATCGCTGGAATAATCAATAAATTTATCTCATCATCGTAACGATGGCGTAGCGACCATCGTTTTTTTGGTTGCCTTTTAGAAATTCACTATGCGAATAGAAGCGACCATCGGATGTCGTATCGGTCGAATCGTTTATTATATTAGACGAAATTATGCCAGCAGTTTTTAGCTGTTCGAAAACGACGTCTTTGAAATCATGATTATCAAAAGCAAATAATGGATAATTGTCTTTACCTGGGGCTGGCGTAAGCCGTACCTGAAGTATGTTCGGATCGCTTTGGTAGTTATCGACTAAAAATTTAATTGATCGATACGCACCATCTTGTTCTAGACTATGACGACCAATGTGTGACAACATTAAGATATGTTTATGGGGGTCAAAAACTACCATTCCTACACAATCCGCGAGTGGTAGAAATAGGGCGTGATTAGGCTGTCTGGTGACGAGCGCATCGGCCGGATTGATATCGCCGTCGAGCATACCTAGATTTTTGTCTTGCGTCCCAACTTCACGATATCGACAGAAGTCATTTGTGTTGTAAGTTACGGCGACACGAGTCGTGTCATCTATAGATATTCTATAGGTATCAAGAAACGATTTAATGTTATCGTTTCTAGTTTTAGTGTCTGTGCCACTTTTGAAACCCATATCCCCGTCAGCGACAGTTGAAAGTGCAGTAACTAGCTTCATTTCTTTTTCTTAATAGCTTTTTGTCTGATTATTGCTGCGGCGCCAGTTATACTTTCAATTACGCCCAGTTGCCGTAATTGAGCACGGAGTTTGGTGCGGGCATGGGTGGTGGTAACTAAGTCTTGCCAGGCCTGTTTAGGTAGTGCTAATTTACGAGTTACAACCTCAACAACGTCGCCGTTTTGCAGCGGTTTGTCGAACGGGTGAATCTTGCCGTTTACTCTAAAACTATAGGTGTGTTTTGCGACGTCGCTATGAACTAAATATGCAAAGTCAAGCGGTAGAGCGCCCTCGTGCAGGTTATAAATGTCGCCTTTGGGTGAGTAGACAAAAATTCTATCTCCAAACAGATCTACATTTAATTGATCCTGAGAGATGTCCTCGTTATCTTTCAGCCTGTCGGCGATTTCTTGTAACTGATTAATCCATTGCATGTGAGACGGCAAAGTCGAGCTTTTCTTCTTTTTTACATAATCTTTGGATGATTTTTGGTCATGATAGTGAAAACTAGCCGCCAGTCCGCGTTCGGCGTATTCATGCATGTCTTTGGTTCGTATCTGGAACTCAACGATTTGTTTGTTTGGTGTAATTACGGTTGTGTGTAGACTTTGGTAACCATTTGGTTTAGGTGTTGCGATGTAATCTTTGATACGACTAATCATTGGTTGGTATAGGCCGTGCAAGATACCAAGCACTAAATAACAATCGTCTTTTTTGTCGACCAGTATCCTGAGTGCCATTAAATCGTATATATCTTCGATGTTGTTATTAACTTTTTTGAGCTTTTTGTGCAGACTGTATAAACTTTTAACTCGACCATTAATTTCGGCTCCTATATTATGAGCTTTGAGAGCTACTTCGACTTCAGCCCTGACAGCGCCGAGTTTTCGGGTGCTTTTACCTAGTCGTTTTTTCATTAGGATTTGTAGTTTTTTGAATTCATTTGGATCAAGATAGCTAAACGCCAACTCCTCAATCTGCATCCGTACACGGCCCATACCAAGCCGATCGGCCATTGGCCCAAAAACTTCTAGTGATTCACGCGCAATTTTAATTTGCTTTTCCTTGGGCATGTGCTGCAAAGTTGACAGGTTATGCAGACGATCGGCTAGTTTGATGATTATCACCCTGACGTCTTGACCAATCGCAATCAAAAGCTTTGACAGGTTGTCCTTGGTTTGGGGCAGATAGTTAGCTAGATCTTGCATGCCTGATCGCGCCTGCGAAACTTTTGTAACGCCGTCAACTAAAAATGCTACTTTTTGGCCAAATAAACTTTCGATTTGTTCTAACTTTGCATCAGTGTCCTCGACTGTATCGTGCAAGATTCCAGCCAGCACGC
>DAOMNR010000011.1:0-13836 GCA_035443865.1 Candidatus Saccharimonadota bacterium
TGATTATAGCCAGCGCAAACGCGACGACTGCTAGGCCTGCTACGATTATGATAATTTGACTAAGTAGTCTATCGATTTTAACCTGAACGGGGCTAGTTACGGCGGTGTTTTTGGCTAGGGCTGCAATTTTACCAAATTCGGTGTTGTTGCCGGTTTCGGTCACGATGGCGGTGGCTTCGCCGGACACGATAAAGGATCCTTGAAACAAAATGTTGGCTTGTTCGTAGACCTCTTTGTTGCCTCGAACCGCGTCTACCGTCTTGTCGATTAACGTAGACTCGCCCGTTAACATCGATTCGTCGGTTCGAATATTATTGCCATCCATTAATCTGGCGTCAGCTGGAACTTTGTCGCCTTCGTTTAGGATAATAATGTCACCTGGTACCAAAACACTGGCGTCGAGCATTACTACTTCGCCGTCACGCATAACGCTAACCTGTTCGGCGGTGTGCTTCTGCAGTGATCTGAGAATTCGTTCGGTTGAAAACCGTTGAATATAATATATCGAAGCGCTTACCATCATAATAACCACGATGATTATGCCGTCTATAACCGAGTGGTGCCAAAAGCTAATTGCCGCCGCAATCAAAAGAACCAGCATGAATACGTTGGCAAATGGTTCAATTAACTTGCGCCACAAGGGTTCGCCAACGACTTTGACGCTATTTAGGCCATAGACAGTCAGGCGCTCAGCGGCATCAGTAACAGATAGGCCATTTTCACTGGTATCAAGAGATTTTAACGTGGCACGGACTGACTGGTTGTAGTAAAGCATTAACATTATTGTAACAAAACATACAATCTGATTGATATAGAATTAAGCAATACTACTCTATCGTGTATAGAAAGCCAAGAAATCCCTTAATCCTAGGACAGAGACTGTGAAATCGGTTGCAATAACCGATTTCAGCCGAACGCTTTAATAAAGCCCCTCTGCGGGGCTTTATTAAAAGAGTGTGCTCTGGCGTGGAATAAGGGGTTTCTTGGTCTAGTTAGATAAAATATTCTTCCAAGTTACGTTATTCTTATTAATCGCAGTTGGTTGGTGGTGGCGTTGGTGCTCCATTTGACTATATCCATGACGGTTTTACCAATTAAACTTTGACCCAGTGGACTGGCGGCGGAAATGCGCCCATCGCTTGGATTTGCTTCAAGCGTATCGACGATTTGGAATCGTAGTTTACGTCCTTGTTTGTCGATTAGATCGACGACTGAGCCAATGGCAACTCGCAACTGTCCTTTTTGTTTAGGCGCTAGTTTTGCCCTTGATAGCGTGTACCGTTTTTCTTCTAGTTCTGCCTCGATCATATCGATGGCGGCGATTCTGTCAGCTCGGGTAAATCGCTCGTCGTGGGCCGACGTTTTGTCTTGTTCGCGTAGTGCCAGTAATGCTTGAGCTCGATCGTGCTCGAGTTGAGAGATGCTCTTTTTTAGCTCCTTCATACCTTTTTTACTTAGTAGTGTTACCTTGCCTTCGACAGTGGTGTTCATGTTTATTCCCTCCTTTTGTCTTGGTATTAGTAACGGTCGGTGGTGTTCTCTCGCGTTACATCATTAATATGCCACATCAAACTTAATTCAAGCTGATTCGATGTTAATATTACGCCATACAATTTGCTTATCGTCGGCCTGTGGCAAACGGCAAAAGGACAGTGAACGTCGTTGTCTTGCCCGGGGCACTGGTGGCTGATAATTCACCACTGTGAATTTCGACAATTTTTTTGGCTAGTGAAAGTCCGAGTCCATGCCCTCCGCTGCCAGTTCGTGATGAATCTGCACGGTAGAACCTGTCAAAAATGTGAACTAATTTGTCAGCAGGAATGCCATCGCCGATATTTTCTACCTCGATACAGGCCTGGCGATTACGACGTCTGGTCGTGACAATAACGACTGATTTTGGTGGGCTGTATTTAATAGCGTTGTCGATCAAAATAGTGAACAGCTCTTCAATCGCATCTTGGTTGCCGTGGACAATAAAGTTTTTAACACCTTTAATGTTGACCCTTTTTTCGTTCGTTTGTAGAGTTTTGAGAGTATTTTGAATAGTTGGTTTTAGCTCAATTGGACCAAATTCTAATTTGTCGTATTGAAGTTTAGATAGGTCAAGTAACATTTGCGACAACCTAGAAAGTTTTTCAACTTCTTCGAGATTGCTAACTAGGACTTCGCGGAAAGATTGTTTGGTGGCAGAATTGTCGCGCAAAGCTACTTCGATGGTTGTTCTCATTGATGACAGCGGTGTGCGCAGTTCATGACTGGCATCGCTCGAGAATCTAGATTGGGCTTCGTGAGCGTATTCAATTGGCCTAAGGGTCCGCCGAGCTAAGAAAAAGCTTCCTACTCCGCCAATCACTAGTACTATTATGTTTATATAGAATAAACCTGCAATTAGCATCAGACTAGTTTCGCCTAGCTGATTTGATTTTACTAATACCCAGTTTACGGTGCTAAAAGCCTGAGGATTAGCACTTTCTTCAACTAGACTTTGCAAGTGATCGACGCGGACACTGGCGCCGTTTATGGTTATTTGATAAAGAGCCACACTAAACATTAGGCTAGTAGCCATTAGTATCAAAATATACCAACCAGTAAGTTTAAGTGTCGCCGATTCAAACATCGGTCGCATAGCGGTTTATTTTGCCTCTATTTTATATCCAAAGCCTCTGGCGGTGTGGATCAGAGGTGTTTTGAACGGGTCGTCAACCTTTTGACGGAGATATTTGACGTATACTTCAACGGTATTTGGTAATACGTCTGAATCATAATCCCAAACGTGACTAATGATTGATTCTTTGCTGAGTGGCCTAGATGGGTTGCGCATTAGGTATTCGAGCAGGGCGAATTCTTTGCCGGTCAGGTTGATTTCTTTGCCGGCCCGTTTAACCGAGAATGTTGTTGTATCAAGTGTCAGGTCGCCAACACTTAGAACGACTGACTTTTGTTCGGTAGGTCGGCGTAGCAGAGCTCGTATCCGCGCTAATAGTTCTTCAAGAGCAAAAGGTTTAACTAAATAATCATCAGCGCCTGCATCAAGTCCAGTTGTTTTGTCGGTAACAGACGTAAGCGCAGTTAGGAACAAGACTGGAGTATGAATTTTGGCATCGCGAATTGCTTTCACTAATGCAATTCCGTCGTATTTTCCAGGAATCATGCGATCGACAATCATCAGATCATAGGGCTCAGTTGAGGCCATGGCATAGCCATCGTCTCCGTCGTACGACACATCAACAGCGTAATTTTCTTGTTCTAGTGCCTTTTTTAGGGCCCTTGCTATTTTGTGTTCGTCCTCAATAAGTAATATTCTCATGATGTTATTATAAACCTCTAAGCTTAGTAGCTCCTTAAATTAGTGGAGTTTTTATATTTTTCGCCCCACTTTGTCATTTCGTTTAGAATCGGTACCAAATCATAACCCTTGTCAGTCAGACAATATTCGCACCTTGAACTGGTTGTTGGATTCTTTTTAATAATACCCTTTTTCTCAAGCGAATCAAGGCGTGCTGACAGCGTTCTAGGATTTATTCCCTCAGCCAAATCTTGGATTTGGCAAAACCTCATGTTAGTGCCGTTGTTAAGGAATCTCAGAATTTGAGGTGTCCATTTGTCACCCAGGATTTGTGTTGCATCCTTGACACAGCCTATTTCTTGTACTGTTAATACCATACACATACTATACCTTTTCTAGCATTATGAGTCAAAATTGGACAGAGGTTGAATTAGTGTATAATGACAGTATGAAAACACACGTAGAAATAGACACACGAACATTTGTCCGATTTTGGTTAGTTGTACTCGGTCTTGGACTGGCTGCACTTGCGATTTACAGTGCCCGAACAGCACTAATTATATTAGGAGTTTCACTTTTCTTAGCGTTAGCGCTTAATATACCGGTTTCTAAAATTTCTAGGCGCTTACCTGGTAAAAGTCGAGTTGCCGCCACTGCAATAGCCTATTTGGCAGTGATTGCAATTTTGGGTGCTATCGTGTTCTTGGTTATCCCCCCTATTGTTCAGCAAACTGCTAAATTTGCCCAAAATATACCTAATATCGCCGAAAATGTTACTACCCAGTGGCAAGGTCTAAAAGACGTAATCGATAAGTATGAACTGCAACCGCAAGTTGACCAAGCACTTAATTCTATCAAGGACAACGCTGCTGGCTGGACAAGTAATGTTGGCCAAAACGTCGTCAGTGGAATTGGATCGGTCTTCGGCTTTATTACCGCATCAATTTTAGTGTTAGTTTTGACATTCTTCATGTTGATTGAAGGTCCAATGTGGATGAAAAGACTGTGGGGCGTGTATCGTGATCAAGAGCGCATGGAGCGTCACAAGTCTGTATTATCTAGAATTCACGCCGTATTTACGGGTTACGTAACAGGACAGCTAACAGTCTCGGCTATCGGGGCGACCGCTGCCGGACTAGCCGTCTTTATACTTAGTTTTATTTTCCCTATTATTCCAGCAAGCCTGGCGATGCCGACAGCTGCTATAACATTTACTTTGTCGTTGATCCCGATGTTCGGTGCAACGATTGGTGGAATTCTAGTCGCATTATTACTTGCCTTTAATAGCATTCCAGCTGCGATTATATATCTAATTTACTTCGTAGTTTACCAACAAGTTGAAAATAACTTTATTTCACCGCACATTCAGGCTAAAAAGATTGATCTGTCAGCACTGGCCATCTTGGCGTCGGTGACAATAGGACTATATGTCTTTGGTATTGCGGGTGGTATTATCGCTATTCCAATCGCTGGAAGCCTAAGGGTGCTGCTGGAAGAATATCAAGCGCAGGCTAGCAAAAAGCGTGCTGCCAGTTCTAAGCTGTCCAAGACGTTAAAGAAATTTAAATCGTCTAACTAGACATATTCCCAAATTGTATCGTGTTTGGTGTCACGCACCGTAATTCCTTGCTTTTCGAGTTCGTCTCGTAATTTATCAGATGCTTTAAAATCTTGATTTTTACGAGCTTGGTTACGCTCCAGGATTAGCCGCTTTGTGTCATCTGAAATATCTGGAGTAGATTGAACGATCTGAAGCCCCAGCAGATTATCGATAGATTCGAGAAACGAATTTAGGGCGTGCTGGTCGATATCTGATAGCTTGGCATTTTGAACCGACGATAATGCCTCATCGATGATTTTAAGTGCCACAGGGGTGTTTAGGTCGTCGTTTAGGGCTTCTAGAACTGCTTGGCTATTGGCGTAGACTGAAACTTGTTTGTCGTTTGGGTCACCAGTAGAGTCGTGTATTTGATGTCGTATGGCGGCTATGTTACGCCAGTTGTGCAAACGATTCTTGGCAGCAGTTAAGTTTTCAAAGGTAAAGTTACCTTCGGCTCTGTAGTGTCCCTGTAAAATAAACATTCGATAATCCATCGGACTAAAACCTTTTTGCTCTAAATCAGCCAAAGTATAGCCGTTTTCCAGCGATTTACTAATCTTAGTTCCGTTTACTTTTAGGTGGTTATTGTGTAACCAGTAATTACTAAACCTCACACCTGTCGCTGATTCAGACTGAGCGATTTCGTCGGTGTGGTGAACCGGGATGTGGTCTATTCCACCCGTATGAATATCGAGTGTTTCACCAAGGATTGCCATTGACATAGCTGAACATTCTAGGTGCCAGCCTGGGAAACCCATTATAGTTTGGCTAGTGGAATTTGGAATTTGACTATTGGCTGTTTCCGTTTTACCATCTTCTAGCAACTCCGTAGGAGTTGGCCATTCCATATCGCGCTTTTCGTCGCTTGGGCTAAATTTCCAGAGAGCAAAATCGCTTGGGTTACGCTTTTCAGGGTTAAATTCAACGCGTGCACCGGCTCGTTGACCGGCTAGGTCAAGGTGTGCGAAATCTGCATAGGTCGGAAATTTACTGGTGTCAAAATATATTCCGTCGCTAATTTGATAAATATAGTCTTTTGATTTAAGTATTCGGATTAGTTCTAGTTGTTCATCGATGTAGTCTGTAGCTCTCGGTAGAAACTGAGGTTCAATTAAGCCCAAGCTTTTCATACCTGATTTAAAATCATCTAGGTAATAATCGGCAATTTCCCATGCGGTTTTGCCTTCACGCTTGGCGCCTTTTTCGAGCTTATCCTCACCTTCGTCTTCGTCGCTCACTAAATGTCCAACGTCAGTTATATTCATGACACGTTTGACGCTATAATCGTTTGCTATTAACGTTCGGACTAAGATGTCCCAGTAGATGTAGGCTGCCCAGTTGCCAACGTGCAGATAGTTATAAACAGTTGGACCACATGTGTATAGACTGACTTCGCCTGGTTTTTGCGATACAAATTCATTTAATTCGCTAGTTAAGGTGTTATGAAGTTTTATGGCCATCGTCGTATTCCTTTAGGGCTTTGTCGGCTGCTGTGACTAGTTCTGAGGTTATTTTATCAATTGATTCATAAACTCTAAACCCTGCAGCATAGTCATGCCCTCCCCCGCCGAAATAACCTGCAATATTGCCTGAAACTGGCATATTGCTACGCAACTTGCCGGTTAGTTTGCCATCAGGGTATGTTTTGATTGCAACCGCTACGTCGACACCCTCAACCATACGCATTTCGTCGAGCACTAGTACGCTGGGATTATACTTATCACTATATTGTTGGATTTCTTCCCATGGGATATGGACGTAGGCAAGCCTACCGTCGAGCATATATTCGATTCTGCCTAGTAATACTGCCTTATAGGCTAGAATCTCGGCAGACTTTTTCATATAGTCACGTCGCTTAGTTTCAATGTCTGATACATTGGCGCCTAGTTTAGTCAGCTCTCCAGCAACAAAATAAGTGTCGGCGATGACGTTTTGGGTGGTCATTCCGAGCGTATCTGAAAGAATAGATATTAATAAATTCTCAGCAGCTTGTTTATTAACCGTCCAGCCCGCTTTCGACGCTAGCTTATATACAATTTCGCCAGTCGCCACTGCCGTGTCGATTAATTTAGTGTGCTCGAAACTAAGGGTTGATTCGCTGCCGGTGTGATGGTCGATTACTAACACTGGGTTAGATTCCAAAAAGTGTCTTACACCAGGTGTCTCTAAAACCTTCGTAATTAGCACGTCAGCGCTGGTGTCTACGATAATAGCTAGATCGGCTGACGTATCAAAGTCTGATACCACCCTATCCCAGCCTGCAATGTAGTGCATATATTTAGGTATTTCAACCGGACAATAAACGATAACTTCCTTGCCAAGATCGCCTAAGATTTCCTCTAGCGCTAACGCACTTCCCAGTGAATCACCGTCTGGGTTTTCGGCCTGAATGATAATAATTTTATTAGCATCATTAATTACCTGCTTGGCTGCATCAAACATTAGATCAATCTCCTACCAGCTAGGGCGTGCGTGAGGGTAATTTGGTCGGCATATTCTAGGTCAACTCCAACTGGAAGTCCACGTGCTAGGCGTGTCATTTTTACTTTTATGCCAGAATCATTTACAAGACGTTGCAAAAAAAGTGCGGTCGATTCACCCTCGACACTTGCGTTGGTGGCGATGATTAGCTCGGATACTTTGTCCTCAGTAAGTCTCTTTATGAGCTCCGGAATATGGAGCTGGTCTGGACCTACACCATCGATTGGACTAATTGCGCCGCCTAGAACGTGGTACGTGCCCTTGAACTGACCTGTTCGCTCGAGCGCAACGATATCTAGGGGTTCTTCAACGACTGCAACTAACTTTTTGTCTCGATCTGGATCCGTATAAAGTGGTGATACGTCTTGGTCAGAGTCAATTAACGCAAACGTGATAGGGCAGTTTTTAACTTTATCGTGTAGTTCTGAAATTACATTAGCCAGTTTGTCACTAGTGCGTTTTTCGGTACGTAACAAAAAGTACGCATAGCGCTCAGCGGTCCTAATGCCAACACCAGGTAGCCTACCTAATTCTTCAATTGCACCTTCTAGTGCGGATGGCAGTATATGCGCCATGTAAATCGCCTAAAGCCCTAGGCTACCCAGACCGCCCATTAATGGTTTCATTTTTTCGGCTGCTACTTCTTGGGCTTTGGCTAGACCGTCACGAATAGCAATCTCTAGCCAGTGTTCTAGTTCAGTGATATCCTCTAAGTCAACTCGCGCTGGGTCAATCGTAATATTTTTAAATTTCAGCTCGCCAGTAACTTGTATGACAACCGCACCGTCACCCGCTTCCACTTCGATAATTTCTTTTTTTAGTTCGTTTTGCGCTTTACGCAACTGGTTCATCATTTTTACTTGATCAAAAGCCATATCAATCTACTCCTCGTTTCCTGTCTTTGCTTATATATCAAGTATACGTTAATTCTCTACGATTTTATACAGATAAAACCTATCGGCATCATTAGCTCTTGGTGAAGTGATGATTTTGTCGATCGTGTAATTCTCGTATGCGCCTTTTGCCTGGTGGGTTGCCGTGAAGCTATCCCCGCTTGGGATGGTTGAGACAACCATTTCATTGTGGCTGTGTTTTGCGACTGATGAATAGAATGCCAGCTCGTCACTAGACACCAATAAGGTTTTCGTGTCTTTTGGAAGTAGTCTAAGGTCGTATGAAAAATTTGCGACGATGCGTGGGTCGTAATGATATCCGTACATGTACCGATCCAGGCCGGTTAAGACGAGTGCGCCAACTAAAACTACTAGGGGTATAAGACCGCCAATTCTAGCGTAGGGATTGCGCGGAAATAGACGATACCAAAACGACAATAGTCCGTCTAAACCTGTTGAGAGTAGTAGCACCATTGGTAGAAACACGATACTCATAAGACCTGGGTTTATGAATACAAACGGCAATAAACATACTGACCAAGCGATAATTATGTAACTTTGAGCGCGAGTTTTTGATCGATAAACCCTGTATAGTCCGAGTGCAATTAATAACATTGAACCTAGCGCAAACATCGGCGTCATTAATGTGGTACCGTCAGGCCAGGCAAAGCCAAAATACTGCGTACCAAATTGAATAACCATATCTTTAAAATTTAACCATTTATCAGGGATTCCAAGCAGGGTCAGACCAAGTTTAGGGTTAGCTATGATACCCCACACGAGTGGTGTAACAATTATGCCCGCAAAAACTATGCCGATTAACAGTTGTATTTTAGAAAGATGTTTCACTACAAAACGCAGATGCGGATGCAAGATTATCGCCGTACCAAGAGCAATCAATACGTAGATACTGAGCGGGGTATATAGGCTAAGTGCAGCTGCAATAAAAAATGCGATTTTGAGTATCGACAGATGTTTTGCCTTATTCGCTATCAAAGTGGCAAGCAGTAGTAACCAGACAGGCCAAAATAGGTATAAAATACCCGGTGTCCCGTCTTGGGCGATAAACAAGAACTGACCAGTCGTAATGGCAATTAGCGACCCCAAAACAGCTATGTTTGGCCTGAACCACAACCTTAGTAGCAGTACTAACCCCACAGCAGAGAAAAACGCTAATATTATCGACGGCAATTTGATTGTAAAATCAGTTACTCCAAAAACTGCGATACTAGTTTTTTGCAACAAATGGTATGGTAGATTCGTTGTTCCAACGGTCGTTATATTAGTTCTAGTTATGGCGTCGCTTTTAACAACTGACTGCATTTCTGAGTCTGATATTCCACCCGGTAGATATAATCCGGCAAATACTAAGGCGGCAATTAACGCTAGCGCCACGAGGCCGTAGCCAACGAAGTAGCGCCATTTATACAGGAATATCGAGGTGATGTTCAATCTGCCCATGAATGTTAATAGTATAACACGCTAAGAATTTTCAATTTTCAATTCACAGTTTTCAAATAATTTTCAATTCATAAGTATGAACTTAATACTTTAATATAGTAATTGAGAATTGAGACCTGAAAATTAATTTGTGAACTGAAAACTGTGAATTGAAAATTACCTAGTCGCTATGCTTGCGGTCGAGTGACATAAAGCGCAGGCGTTCTGGGTGGAAGTATAATTCGATTTTACCGGTTGGTCCGTTACGGTGCTTGGCGATGATAAGGTCGGTAATATTTTCACGTTCTGTTTCAGGGTTATAATACGCCTCGCGGTAGATAAACATAACAATATCAGCATCTTGTTCGATTGATCCAGATTCACGCAGATCTGCTAGTTGCGGGATCTGAGGGCTACGTGATTCAACTGAGCGTGACAGCTGACTTAGGGCAATAACGGGAACGTTAAGTTCACGGGCTATCAGTTTGAGTCCACGCGAAATTTCGCTAACCTCTTGCACGCGGTTTCCGTCGCCTCTCCCACTACCCTGCATCAATTGGAGGTAGTCGACGATTACCAGTCCTAGTGGCTGTTCGTGTGCAGCCCGACGGGCTTTAGTGCGCATTTCAAGTACCGACAGGCCCGGCGTATCATCAATAAAAATTGGAGCCTCGGCCATTTCACCCATCGCTTCAGACAATTTGCTAAAATCATCATCTGACAAATTACCAGTTCGAATGTTCCAAGCGTCTACACCCGACGCATCTGCCAGCATACGGTCGACCAGTTGTTCTTTGCTCATCTCGAGGCTAAAGAACAGGACTGGTTGTTTGGCGACAGTTGCGATGTTATACGCTAGGTTGGTTACTAGTGTCGTTTTACCCATAGCAGGACGAGCCGCCAAGACTATGAGGTCGCTTCGCTGCAGCCCGGCTGTCATGTTGTCTAGGTCGCGGTAGCCAGTTCGAACGCCACGAAGAGATCCCTTGTTGCGATGTAGCTCTTCCATGCGGTCAAAACTCTCGGTCAAGATACTTTCGATGCTGACTAGGTCTTGTTTGAGCGATTGGTCACTAACCGAAAACAACTCGGCCTCGGCTTTTTCTAATAACTCTTCGGTTGTGGTCTCTTCGTTGTAGCCAAGTTCAGAAATTTCACCACTAGCCTTAATCAGGCGCCTACGAACGGCTTTTTGAGCTACTAATTCTGCATAAGCTTCGGCATGCGCAGCAGTAGGTACATAATTGGTTAACTCAGTTAAATAGGCCGATCCGCCAATGATATCTAGGTCTTTTTTGCGTTTTAACTCGTCGGTAAGAGTCAGTAAATCGACGGGTTTATGCTTTTCATAGAGACGCATCATGCCGTCATAAATAATGGCATGCCGCTTTTCGTAAAAATCTTTCGAAGTAACGTGCTCAGAGATGTCGGCCAGTGTTTCTTCGTCAATTAAAACGGCACCGAGTAAACTTTTCTCGGCGTCTAGGTTTTGTGGTGGTATTTTACCCGCTGTTACCTCTTTGGTGGCCATTTCCCTACGCAGTTTCTAGTGAAACTTCTTCTCCTCCACCCATAATAACAGCTACGGCTGCAGCTTGACTATCCTGGGGTGGAAGACCAGTGGGAATCGTGTGGATAGTTAGTTCAAAAAAGCCCAAATCATTCAAGCACGAATAGAGCAAAGGACTGTATTTGGTGTCATCTAACTTTTTCTTATAAAATTTGCTGGACGTATATATCGTCAGGTCTTTACCTTCCAGTTCAAATTTACATTTAGACAAGACGCTATAGAGGGCAACGTATTTTTGACGCGTGTATTCAATCAACTTGTCCCAGTCAAACTTGCTTGCTGTAGTTATTTTTGGATTGTTATTTGTTGATTTGTCGTTAGATTCAGCTGGCGTATGGGTGTTTGTTGGATTTTTCTTTACGGCTTGCTTTTCTAGCTCTTTTATAGAGGCACTTATTCCGGGCATTGGTGCGATCAGGGCTGCGGTTTTGGTCGATTGTTTAGGTGAGGCGGCTAAGCCAAGTACGCTAAGTAGTTTAAGTTGTGGCTGGCTACTCTTACTGACGTCCAGCAGACTATCAAGCAATGGAATCAGTTGAGGTTTAGTCACAACTAAACTACGAACGCGTGCGGTTAGCTGGCTGGCTAACACTGCACCGCTGATACCTTCATTAAAGGTGTCGTCTAGTAGTTTAACTAGCGTTGGAACGTCATGAGCCTCAACGGAATCGAGAATCTTGTCAACGACAGTTGTTGGAGCTAAGCCTAGTGTGCTTTCAATTAAATCAGTGGTTATTCCCTCTTTTTCGTCGGCTAAACTGGCTAGTTGGTCCAGTAGACTGATGCTGTCGCGAAAACTACCATCGCCACGTTCGGCGATTAGTTGCAGTGCACTATCGGATGCTTTAATTTTCTCTAATTTTGCAATTTTTTTCAGGTGTTCGGTAGCGTCATTTGTTGAAATTGGCCTAAAACTAAAGCGTTGAGTTCGACTAATAATTGTTTCAGGCAATCTCTCTATGTCAGTAGTTGCCAAGATAAATACAACGTGAGCTGGGGGTTCCTCGAGAGTTTTAAGTAGTGCGTTAAAAGCAGGTTTAGACAACATATGGACTTCGTCGATGATATAAATCTTTTTTGAAGCCGAAACGGGAGCGATTTGGACTTTTTCACGCAGATCTCGGACGTCTTCGACTCCGTTATTGCTGGCGGCGTCGATTTCAATAATATCGAGGTGCGTTTCGTCGTCGTTATAGGCAAGTTTATTGATTTCGTGCGCCAAAATACGCGCTATCGAGGTTTTACCCACGCCACGCGGTCCAGTTAGTAAATACGCATGCGACACGCGGTCGGTTGCGATGGCGCGCGCCAGAATGTCAGTAATGTGTTTTTGGCCAATGACCTCGTCTAGCGTTTTGCTACGGTATTTGCGGTACAATGCTTTTGACATTGTTTGTTTCCCCTATCCTCTTTACTACAGCAATTATAACCAAGAAACGTGATTCATATTGCCGTATTTTTTACTTGTTTGTTTTCACCTCTGTGAATGACTTAAGTATACTGCTAATGTCTACATTAGGCAATGTTTAAATACTAAATAGCACCCAAGGTTCAGGGTGCTATATTACCAAACTAAAGATATTACAGGGCAGCTTCAACGGCAGCCCATTCGGCGTCCGGATTGTCGGCTGGAATGATGATTGTAACCTGATCACCTTCGGCCAGTCGGAAATATGTAACGCTAGCGAGTAATATTCGATATTCTTTACCGTTAGCTTCAACGTAATATGCGCCGTCATGTTGGACTAGTGTGCCGATAATTTGTCGTCGATCAGTTGGTCCGATTTGCTTGTAGATAAAGCTACCATCATCGGCGATAGTTAGCTTCATAATATCACCTTCGACTAGTTTAGATTTACTGGCATAGTTAGCAGGTACTGGATATTCTTTCCCGTCGGGGCCAGCCATTTTTTGGCCGTCAAAGACACCTTCGATGACTTTGCCACTAACGTCTTCGGCGTTGCTACTTTTTGGTGTAATAACAGTTCCGTCGTCACCCAAGATACTAATTAATAATTCTTTTGCCGCAGCTAAATTGGTTTCAGCCTCCTGAATAAGAGAATGTAATCTCTTAACTTGTTTTTCTGGTAATTCAGACATAATTTACTCGCAGTTTCCTTTTGTCTATTTTTGTAGTGATATCACCCTATATATACCAATCAGACGTGTTTTTGTCAATACAAGTGCAGGGATAATTTTCAGTTTTCAATTTTCAGTTTACAGTTAGTTCACAATTCACAATTTTCAATGAATAGCTACAAGAAGAAGCCTCGCGGGGACTGACTTGTAAAGAAGAGAAATGTTACATAAAAAGATTTATCTTACCGATTAGAGCTGTTGAATTTAATTGATAAATGAAAATTAAAAATTATTTTGTAAATTAGAAATTTGTTAATTGAAAACTGACGTTTTCCACACGATTTTATGAGGTAGGCGCGAAAGCGTTGTATATTTGGCTAAATCAAAATACCGCCCTGAAACGGGCGGTATTTTTGGAATTAGTTTATTCGGTCGAATAGATGAACGGAATGAATTAGCTAAGTTCGACAGTTGCGCCTGCTTCTTC
>DAOMNR010000012.1:0-11005 GCA_035443865.1 Candidatus Saccharimonadota bacterium
TAGCCCAAATGACGCTCCGTTTTTATCTAACCAGTCAAATACCGAATCGCCTGGGAGCTTACATAGTCCACCCACCCGCACACAGCGACCTAACGAGTTACCGCTTGGCATTTGAAAGTCTACAGCAACCCCTAGTTGATGGTTTGAATAGCCAGCAGGAGCAGCTAGATTATACCCGGCTGAGTGGTATTTTGCTTGTCTAGCATAAGACCTATATGCGTCCGAAACCCGTACTGTTTCAAGTCCCAAGTCTGCTTTCATTTTATTTACGAGGCTTAAATACACACCTGATATTCTAGAGTTTAAGCGCATTTTGGTTGCGCCGTCTGAACCAGTAGGATCAACATTTGTTGTGCCGGGTATGTCACATAAACGAATTGGTATTTTAATTCCTTTGTACCATCCATCTGCAGTTCCGGCATCTGTTGTGCCTAGAGCACAAGCAACACTGGTTGAGTCACTTGTTAAACTACCAACGATTTGATTGCCGGCGGTTACACTGGTGTCTTCATCATCCAGAATCTTTTGATCTAACAAGAACAAACTTTCATCAGGAGATAACTGGTAGCTAGTTGATTGGTAACAATTACTTACAGTACTCTCGTCCAGGATGGAGCTGTTTGGATCAGCACAACTACTTAGATAATTAGCAAATGCGCCAGTAGGGTTTCCGTATTCATCCAAAGAACCTTTATTTATTAATCTATCTACAATATCTTCTCCCTCCGTAGTATAGATTTCGTCAACTCCAGGGAATACCATTGCTGGCACACAACTAGCATGTCTAATAATATTTGCTTCTAACATCGCATCTTGACACATATTAAGCTCTTTTCGAGCTTCATCTGTAGATAAAGCACTAGCGGTTGTTTGACCAAAAAAGTTATTTTTAATCGAACTAATTATCGTCGCAGGTATAGACGTGATGTTGGTTGGTTTAGATAATATGCTCGAGAATTTTGAGGCTACAGGTAGAATTGAAACGGCTAGTTTATTGGATGTTGAATACGGATTATTAATATCAAGAGGGTCAGCTTCACTTTGCATTTCGGCAATATATCTATTATTCAAGTTTTGACTAAAGGTTTTTGTTTTCATATATGTATCAACGCTGTCGGTTGTTGTGTAGCCACTTAATTTTGTAATTTCGGCCTGGTTTGCTTGAACACCAGTGTTGATTGCATCTAATGCATCAACACCGTTTGTATCAGCCCCAAACTCTGTACCAGCTAGTTGTTGAGCGGCGTACGGAACAGCGTAGCGTTCAGCAAGATATGACGCTAAAAATATAGACGTTGAAGGGTTTTTAGCGACAGTCTTTAAGCCTTTAAGAATTGATTGAGAAGTTGCCTTTCTTGCCTCACGGGTTCCAACTTTTGTTACGACTGATTTCACCGCTAGATCAATTGCCTCTTTAACCGCAGCTTTTGTTCCCGATCCGATTGCTGTTTTTGCGACAACTCCAACTGACTTAAAGAGTGGACCAACGAATGGTATGAATGCAGTTAAAACAAGAGCACCTGACACAAAACAAGTGGTGTTTATCACGGAGCGGCCACCTAGAGAGTCTCGCGTCGTGGCCAGAGCTGATGACATAAGTTGAATAATCGAGTTACCGGCGGCGCTTGCATTTAATGGTTTACTGTTAACAGTTCCATAAGTGCTAAATTGATACGAAAACGAATCACCGAATGTATCACCAGTTTCATCAGGTGACATCAATATATCCATTGCTTTAGTAACTTCTTCGCTCGTTGCATCACCCGCCTTCATCTTGTCCGCAAGCGATAGAAACTGGGTTGCATAACGCATTGTGTAGGCTAGGGTCGATACACGAGCGATGATCACAGTCGCATTTACAAGCTGATATACAGTACATAAATCAGTTACAATGCCGGCTGGGTTGACAAAACTTTGTGCTTGTTGAAACAACTTTGCGGCCGACGCTTTGCCGGGGAATGGCTCTTTGTTGACAACTGTGTCAATGTTGTTTGATAGAGGCTTAACCTCCTCGCCTGCTAGGGCTTTAGTTCTTAGTTTTTGAGTTTCGTCATTTATGTCTTCCAGTGCTACCCCTGGGTCTGCATCACCCATTTTAGTGGGGTCATAGTCGGGGTCTGCCTTTGCTTCTGATAGATTTGCAGGGTTTGAGTCGCTTGATATTGACTGAGTGGTGCCACTAACGGCTTTGTATAACGCTTGTCGTGTTGCTTTCTTGGAATCATCCTTTCCAAAGTCAGGATTGGTTATGAGCTTTTTGGCGGCTCTAACTTGTTTAGCGGTTGAATCGTTCCACGCAAGCCACCTGGGCTTCATTACAATTCTCGTTAAGCCTCTAAGTTCACTAGACTTTCTGAAAGTTGACCTAAATTTACTGGCATCGATTCTCTCACCACTTTCAAGAATGAGGGCGGTGCCGGAATACCGGCCAGTTAGCGGGTTCTTCTTTGCATCAACAAGCTTAGCACCTTTGGCCTCTAGTCTGTCTAGCTGTTTTTGTGTTATGCCAATATACTTACATTTTACTTGTATGACACAAGTTGTAGATGTGCCAAATAGCCTATTTTTCATTAATATGCCGTTTCGCTCCTCGCTTATTGACGACAGGGTGTCTACTTGGTTGAATATGTTTTCTTTAATTCCTATTAGGGCCATTCCTAACATTCCGGTTACACCGAAACCTGCACCAACGCCAGTAAGCATCAACACAATTGCTATAATAGGTCCGACTCGCTTTTTTTTCTTACCACCAGCCGCGCCTTTCCATTGATTGTTCCAGTCGCCTGAATCTTCTTCTTGGTCTTTTAGTTTTGAAATCGAAGCATTTTCATCGCTATCATCAGCGGTTTTGTCATAATTATTTGCAATATCATCAAACGTACCTTTCTCTTCGGCGTCGGCAATTTTTTTGAATTCTGAATCCACTTCAGACTGACTTGGGTCTAGCCTTGTGTCATCATCAGATATTCTAAGAGGCATATATACCCTCCATTATACCTTAAATGGTAGCACCAGGGTCAATGTAACTAGTTGGGCTGGATTCGTCTTGGGTTATCGGTTTTGGTTCGTTTTGTTGTACAGCGGCTTGTGGATTGGTAGATATTAGTCCTTTTTCGGTTGGACTAGCCTCGATTTGAACGTGAACGTGGCTTTGTCCAGCAAAGAATAAGCCTTGACCAACTGGGAAATTCGATAGTCTCTTTTTTTCTTCTTCGGTAAGTTTGAAAACATCGGCCAACATATCAACCGCACTAGATGATTGTTTAAGTAGTAGTTGCAACGAACTGTTAGACACAATCGCACGTCCCATTTTGCTGCCAATAAAATCTTCGACGTCCTGAGTGATGGTCGTTAAGCCCAAATAGTATTTACGGGCGCGTTTAGCTAGGCTGAATAAGAAGTTAGCCGAATCGTCGTATTTCATTAACTGCCAGGCTTCATCAACAATTAACATACGCTTTTTTTGATTGGTGCGGACAATATTCCAAATATGCGACAAGACAATATACATTGCAACTGGCCGCAGTTCGTCTTCAAGGTCGCGGATATTAAATACCACCATCGGGTTGTTTATGTCGATGTTTGATTGTTGACTAAAGATGCCAGCAAATGTGCCTGTCGTGTATTTACGAAGACGTTGCGCCAATTGCGGCCCACTGCCACCCATATGCAGCAACGTATCATAAAGCTCATTAACGGTTGGTGGTGGAGAGTTGTGCGTTAGTGGGTCGCTAGTGATACCCGCACGCGCGTATGTATCGATTAGGGCTTGATCTAGGTCAGCTTCTTCGGTTGGAGTTAAGGCAGAGTTATTGGCAACTGTTGTTGAGACCTGAGCCCCACCCATCATCAACCGAAACAGGCCGTGCAATGTTACTAAGTTGGCTCTTAGGGCGTCATCTGCTTCGTCGTTATCGATAACGCGCGGTAGGTCAAAAGGATTAATACGTACGTCTGAATTTAAGCTCAGCCGAATATAACTACCGCCAACCGCTTCGGAGAGTTTTTGATATTCGTTTTCGGGGTCAATAATAATCACTTCACTACCCGTCATCATGCTACGCAGAGCCTCTAACTTAACTGTGAATGATTTACCCGCACCAGACTTTGCAAAGACAACCATATTGGCATTTTCAAGGCTAAACCTATCAAAAATAACTAATCCGTTGTTGTGCATGTTGATTCCATACAACACACCATTTTCCTGAGTTAGATCGGCGCTAGTAAACGGAAAGCTGGTACTGATGGCGCCAGTATTCATGTTACGACGAATCTGCAGTTGATCTGACATTTGTGGAATGGTGCTGTTTAGACCTTGTTCTTGCTGGCTGCTGGCAACTTTACTAAAGACCATCTGTTGACCGAAAAGGGTTTCAATTTTGTGTTGAACAAACCCTAGTTCATCCAAGCTGTCGGCATATAACGTGACGTACAATCCGAACCGGAAAAATCGTTCAGCCCCAACTTGCAGTTGATCACGTAGCTCTTCGGCGTCACTAATTGCCGCTTCAATGCCTGGGTCACGAGTGCGCCCTTTTTCGCTGTTGATCGAAATAGATGCTTCTAGCTGGGTTACCTTTTTGCGTAAGTTATTTAACACGACCTGGCTTTCAACTGGATAGATGAACATACTAACATCTAACACCTCGTCGATATTAATAAGTGAACTTAGCCAACCTGTGTAAATTGACCTAGGGTAGCCGTAGACATAAATTGTTCGCCCGTATTTAGTACCTAGGCGGAAATACGACGAATGAATTTCGATACTGCTCGGAGCAATTAGGTCACGGAGTGTTGTGACACCCTTTAAAAACGCCTGTTCGACTTCAGCCTGTTCGCGTGCCATTTGTTGCGCAGCAATATCAACGGCATCCATCTTTTTCTTACGAAGAGCCATTAAACTATTCCTCCAGGCTGAGGAGTAGTTTCGCTAGGTGCTTTTTTAACATATGTGGTGGCCATATTGTCAAAATTGCCCAGTGGTTCTCGCACTGCTGTGTCGGGGTTATAGAAATTGTAATAAAGCTCACCCAACTCTTTGGTGCTTAACTGGACACTTTGAACCCCCAACTGGAATAATCCCGCCATAACCGCATCTACCCTATTTTTGATTTCGGTTTTGGCTTTTTCATAGGTTGCGGTGTCGATTTTGGTGACTACGTTTTTTGGTCTAGCGAGTAGTTTACCAAAGAACCCTTTGCCCTGTTCGATTAAGTTCGTCACATCGCCTTGCGGATAGTAAGGGATGGCGATAAAAAATGATTTATCCATAATATTTGCCTCTTGGGACAAAATATCGATAAAGTTTATGTAGTCGTCCATTAGGACGTTTAGTAACATGTTGTCTTGGTTGCGACGGATATCGACCAATTTGTCGATGTATGGACCGATATCGACTCGTTGCGAACGGATTAATATTTGCACAGGGTGATTAAGTGAATTTAGGAAGTTTTGGTAGCTAAATTCAACGCCTTCGCGCTCACGGCTACTCATCAAATCGAAGTTAATTGATTGGCAGGCCACAACAGCTCGAAACGTTCCATCGGCCATAATCACCATGTTGTCGCGGACTTCAGACAGTAGAAGGCTGTTTTGGGTTGAGTTGGGGTTTTTGGGCGTAGGTGCCGGGTTGGAGCTTTTGGACCCTTGGGCAGAACTTGGAGACACTCCACTAGCCGCTGGAGTAGCGGGTGTAGCGTTTGGAAATTGATTATTTGGTGGCATGTTAGGGATTCCCACTCCTCGTTTGTTAGCCAATTAACGCAGTGATATAACCACTTCTTCTTTAAGGTCTGATTTACCTTGAAGTCGACTGGCTTCACGCGCGATTGTCTGAATAGACAAATCGGCATTAGTTGCAAGGTTCATTATATCAGTAGAGGGGGTGTTTTCGCTAGTGGTTATAGGTGTTGGGTTAATAGTACTAGAAACAGGCTGGATAACAGTTTGTTTGATTTCGTCTGGGTATGGATTGTACGTTGGGTTTGTGTCGTCGGTTGTCGTGTTGTCATTAGCAGCAATTGGCTGTGTGGTTGAATCACCGAAATAATTATATGCTCCACTCGGTGAGCTTGCCGGTGGTGCAACAGACGATGCAGCGGCTTGTTTGCGTATTCGTTCTAGTGTTTCTTCGCGGCGTTTGCTATCACTCTGTTCGAGCTTATGATCGAGGTTCTGTGCGACCGTATTGTTGCTGTCGAGGAAATCTTGGGTCTGTTGAGCTTCGAAATAGGCATCAGTATTCATGGCGCTATTTGGTGCCTGAACACCACGAACAGCCCAGCCTTGACTGTCGACAACTTCTGCTAGGTAGCTAAAGCGTTGATGAGCTTCGTCCTGTGAAATGTTTTTGCTTCGCATTACCTCAACTGTTTTTGGTACAGTAATTTCGATTAATGACTCTAATCCATCTGGATCCCAGATTCGTTTGCGGGGTTTGAGGTAAAACGAAACCATTGCAGCTAGGAAAATTTCCATCGGTTGGTCTTTACGAAGTGGTAGCGCAAGGGCACCGAAAAATATAATCAAAGGTAACGGAATAATCGCTAGTGGCAAAAATAAATTACCCAACCCCCAAGCAGCACCAATTGAAAGAGCGACAACTATTAAATAGACGAATTGACGAAAGCTAAATGGTCCAATTAGCTTGTCGTCGGCTTCAACGTCCTGGGGTACTTTGTACTCTGCCATAATGCTTATAGTATAACATCAATGCATTGTGAATTTTACTGTGTTGGGTGTGTGTGGTGGAACAACCCTGCAGTTACATTAAATTGTTTGCAGGCTACTAACTTCAGCCCTGTTCTTTGCAACCTTAGCCTTAAGTTCGGGGTTACTGTCAACTGCGGTTGCGTTGTCTCTAAGTTTAACTCTTTCCCCTGAAGAAAGCGTACTTGACGACGAGGTAACCGTCGCATACACCTCTGCAAGCTCATCTTTGTCACCAGTAGCAATCTTTTCTGAGGAATATGCATCTGCTTTAACTGCAGACTCAATAAGTTCAGACGTTTTCTTACCTGTACCCTGTGCAATTTCTTGTAGAGCTCCTTGTCCTGCCCAAATTGGTTTATTGGGTGACGCACCAATTGAGGCCGCAAGCAACTGTGCGTCTTCGCCAGTCATTCCCCTGTCGACCAGCTCTTTTATGTGATCATGTTTGCCACTTGCCTGTATCTTGATGGCTGCACGTCTGTATGCTCTGTCTGAGCCGTCAATTTGAACACCGTTTTTCGTAACAGATCCACCTTTTGCAACAGTTTGTCGTTCGCTGTCGGTAAGCATTGCACGCTTGGTAATCATCATTTCTGCTGCCGTCTCAGCCTCTTGATCTGCTTTGTCTGACGCGGCATAAGCAGACCTTGTAAGTGCTTGATTTGCGAATTTTTGAGCACCCGTTATACTAGGTCCACGAGCTGCTTTGGCTCGTATTCCGCCCCTGGTCATGGCCCTCGCGAATTTTTGATCTCTATATATTTGTCGGCCTTGTTTACGCGATGCTCGCCCTCTCGATAGTGCAGTATTTTCAAATCCTTTCGCGCCTAGCTTTCCTAAGCCACTACCTGCTTTGGCGCCGAATTTGTTTATCGCCGCACCGACATTACCGACTCCGTCAATTGACTTTTTTAGGATTCCAGGGACGATCATTAATGGTGCGGCGGCAACGCCCATGGCAATTAGTTGCATCCACGGATTGGCATCGCCACTAGCATTATTATCACCGGCAGCTTTTATTATATCTGCGGCTAGTGCGGATGCTCCGAACACAACGGCTACAATCGGGAACACCATTAACATTGATCCAAACGCCTTAAACCATTTTTTAAACCACTGTTCAGTATTTGGTAACAAGAACGCTACGAAGGCTAGTGGTGAAATAATGATCAAAATTACAATTAAAGCTTTTCGAAGTAGTAGTATTAAGAACACGACCACCAGACCAATCAATGCTGCAAGTAAGATTGGTATCAGTGCAGACAGAGCGGCAAATGCAATACCCGCTCCACCTATGATAATCGCTACGATTGCTGCCCATCCACCAAAATTACCGCTGGCGTCGCCAGTAGTCTTGGTTACGTCGGCGGCTGGAGCTAGCGCAGTAAATACATCACGTAGAGACCAGCCCAAGATATTAGAAATATCAACAGCTAACTGACAAACAGTGTACGAAAGATTGACCAAAATCGCCGCAATAATAAGACGTGGCAATAATTTTTTAACCCCATAATTTGAAACAACCATATTAGTGAGCTGTGAAAAGATAATTATGAGGAACACTATTACAAACGCGACGTTAGCAATATTTCGCATTGTCCCCCACGCTGAATAAGTCGTACTGACGCTATCGCTTGTTTTTCCGTTAACTGAAACAAGATCATTGTCGACAGTCAACATACCAGCAATAGCGTTATACATGCCGTCTGCCAAAGTTCCTAGAAAAGTCAGCACGGGACAGACAAGCCAGCCTATGCCGTCGATGGCGCAGGAGGTTTTTTCAGCTTCACAATCTGGCCCAGTTGGATCTGCGTCGCAACCGGTCAGCAAAGCACTGTCTCGTGCAGTTTGAGCATTTTCTTTACATTTCGCCTTGTCCTCTACACTAAGGTTAGAGTCATCGCAAATTTTTTCTATATCTTCATCTTTTAGGTTGCCATTAACATTGCTAGTATTACCATCCGCCCAGGCTTGAGCTCTATTTCCACATTTTGCGACTGAATATGTTGGGTTCTTGTATAGACAGCTTACTATATCTACAACCTCTGGCGAACACCTCCCTGCTTTGTTCGTGGCGGTTGGGTCACACGTGAGGTTATCTATGGCAGCGGCTCGGTTTTTCTTACACAGCTCTAACACAGCACCCTTCATAGTATCTGGGTCGCTTGCTGGATCACACGGAAACACCAATACACCCAACAGACTATTAAACACATCATCACCTTGGTATATACTTACGGGGCTGTCAGATATGGATGAGCCCGTTGCGATGGTTATATCGTCGTATGCTGTAAAGAAGTCCAACTGGTCTTTACATGCCTGTTCGTTATAACCCTGTAACTCTGCATTTTTTCCACTCGGAATTGCAGTTACTTTACCGGTTCCCGGATTATCTTTGTTGACAATGACAGCGAGAGCGCAAGACCCAGTGGCGGCGCTATCTAATAATATGTAAGACCGTGTCACAAATTGATAACTATCTTTGAGTATGAGTGATACATAGCCGCCCTTTAAGTTTATGTCAGTAATTCCGGCGGATTTGTTCATTTCTAGGGCAAGGGAGTCTTTACTGTCTGCGTTTTCTTTTGCAGTTTTTAAGATCTTGTCCCATATGCCACCCTTCGCTCTAATTTCGCTTGTGTTAGAACCTTGAGTATATGACTCGCCCGCGGCAGATACACTTGTCCCCGTAAAGAGTGTCGTCAATAGACCGCTCAGCAAAGCAAGTGATATGAATAGTAATATTTTATGTTTGTGTACAAAATCAAGCATAACTATAAAAGATTATGCTTGATTAGCCTTAAAACTACAACAGGTGTGCAAGCTCTATTTATATACGATTTGATTTGAGCCAGTAAGTTTAACTACTTGACCGTCGCCAATAAAAATACTTATATTGCTATCTTCATTGCCTCCGAAGGGATCTTTACCGGTAATCCTTACGATACTAAGACGGTTGGCTGTATCAGCTTCCACCACACCATTAACTATCCACGAAGATTGACGTCCAGGCGCATTACATATTGCAGGATTCGTTTCTCGCTCGGTACTACACACAAAGAACTTTGCATCAAGTTCTGGATTACTACCCTGTAGTTTAACAAGTAGCTTTAATTCAGATATAATGCGTGAATCTGGATTGTCTGTAATACTCGACGTAGCAACTGAATCCATATTGTCTTTATTGAGCATTAGGTTGTCTAGGTAGGCCTGAGTGGCTGGTATAATAGTTTCGCCAATAACATGTGCGAATTGATTCAAATCACCGTCGCCAGTATAGTTATTGAAAACATCCAATTGATCGGGAGTTAGTATATAGGTCTTCATTTCAGGCGCTGGCACTGGAGGCTCTGTCTCTACAACAGAAGTTTCTGTAGGTGTCGGTTTTGGACCTTCTGCGTTTGCACAAGCAGTTAATCCCGCTACACCTAAGCCTATCGCCAATACGGCAGTAAGCTTATTAACACCCCTTAACCTGTTGGGTGATTTGCTAAAGACATCTGATTCAGGTGAAAGTTTACTTGGTGACATTTATTATATTCCTATATAATGGTTTACTTGCATATCATACACCAAAATGGACAAAATTGCAATAGGTTATGGTTATATTGCTTACGACATAAAGCAAGTCGAGCTTTTTAGAGTGACTGAATGATACAATAAACATAATCGAACATTTAATAAGCCACGTCATGAGATCTTAGAATAAATGAACTTAAATATCCTTACAGACAAGAATTCTTGCTTCTATTATTGGGTACAGGTGGTTTCTGGTTGGGATGACTCTGGACTAAGTACAGAAATTTATCGTTATTACCAGAATCATCATGTTCCCCTGTCTGATAGCCAAGAGGTTGCCATAAGTAATATTCGTCGCATACTTAGAAACGCGAAAGATCCACGAGCTGTACTCGCCGAGCTGTACTCAAATAAAATTAAAACTAGCAACACTAAAGAGATAGAAACTCAGTCAATGAAGCTAGTTGAGGTTTTTGAGCCTGTTTGGCAAGAGAATTTGGCTCATTTGAACGCGTGGACTGACACCCTAGAGTCTGTGGACTTCACGAAGTTCAATAATCCAATGAACAGTATCATAGACCTCCTTGACTCTAACTTTGACACACAAGATTTATATACGATTTACCTACTACCAAACTACCCAGCTGGCAATGCGACAGGTCATGCGATTAACAACACCTCATTCCTGCTTGTTGTGCCGCCAGGTAAAGATGTGTCGCTTGATCCAAGAAATACCATTAGTACTATTGCACACCATTGCCCTTACTCAAGAAGG
>DAOMNR010000012.1:11015-13167 GCA_035443865.1 Candidatus Saccharimonadota bacterium
TATCGAATTCAAGTCTAGGATTACAGGAGCACTGTTTAAGGAGTCGTACGAGAAATACATTAAACCGCACGATATTTCAGCTCCTGACGGTTATTTGTGGAAGATGATGTATGTTGAAGTATTGGTTTATTGTTTTTCAAGTAAAACCACTGGCGGGTACTTGCGTCCAATAATTTACCAAAAACCTCGACCAACAGTTGAAGAAATGAAAGGTGGTTTTTGGAAATTAGTTAAAGGCAACAAACATAGTACGAACGACATCATTAATTGGGTGTCTTTAAACATATTGCCAGACATCGAAAGTTATATTGCGGAAGGTCGAAAAATTGACCATCAAATTGTAGATAAAATTAGTAAAGTGTTTTTGGATTTTTATTTGACACCGTCAAATAAATAAAATATAATGAAATTGCCGATAACACAAAGTTATTAGCGGGTTAATACGGCCCACAACGTGTTACCGATTCAACCTAAGGTGGTGGTTAATATGTTGAACGGTGGATGGGACAGCGGTGCCGCTTCTGAGCAGGGAAACGATCCTGGTTCTGGAGATGGAGCCGGCTTTGACAACGACGGCGGAAACAGCGACGACTAGTTGTCGAGGGTGTGGCGGTTGTTGATTCAAACGCCACACCCTATAAAAACTTCAGAAATTCAAGATGAACCGAAAGGTTCATTTTATTTTTCGTCGAAAAGATATAGGGTGTGACCTTCAGGGCTAGCGAGCTCTCCTCTTGACTTCTTGAAACCCACGTCTCTCACTAGGTGTTCTGAAGGTTTATTGCCGTTTTTTACAAATGTCCAGGCGGCATTATTAAAATTCTCCTTAACTACTCGCATCCGAGTTTCGATGGATAGTCTTCCTAGACCCTGACCGCGAAATGGGTTGCACACAAACCCAGATATGTTAGGCCACGACTCATCAACCCCGACTGGGTTATCTATGTCAGTGGTTACAATGCTAAGTCCGACAGCCCTTGTGCCTGCAAAAATTATAAACTGTTCTCTTTTGCCAGTTTTATACAAGCTCTTGGCTATATCAAGATTCGAAACAACTTTACGCAAGTCGCCAGTGTATCGAGTAAAAGTTGCGGGAAAGCCATCCCTAATGTCATTATTGTCTTTTCGACTCAGAAGACGATTTAGATCAAGTGCAACATTCTCTAAATTATAAATTTCACCAAGAGGCAATATACGATTCATGGACATATTATGCTTTTTATTTGACATACTTGCAAGCACAAGCGATATGTAATCACCTATCGATGATAGCATTAACTAAACACTTGCTAATTCGTGAGCTTTATCATATTTTATAGATAGCATGAAAATAAAACAAACAATCAAAAAAATCTTGTTACCGATGGCGCTATTTGTTGGTGTTATTGGGCTTGTAGCCTCCCCCGCTATTGTTTCGGCAGCTGGGAACAAAGGCTGTGAAACAGATACACTAATCTTTTCTTGTAATAATGTTGAAACAGACAAGGATGGAGTTCAAAACACGGGGCTATGGAGTATATTGTTGACCATAATAACTATCCTAACCGCAGGTGTCGGTATATTAGCGGTTGGCGGTATTGTGTACGGATCAATTTTGTACGCTAGCGCAGGTGGTAGCGCCGAGCAGGTTAAAAAGGCCATGACGGTGTTTACTAACGTAGTGATTGGCATAGTAGCCTATGCGGCGATGTATGCGTTCTTGAACTTTATTATCCCAGGCGGAATATTTAATTAGTATTATGAAAAGAATTAAACCACTAATAATAACTCTGACACTAGCGATGATAATAAGCACGGGTATACTAGCCGTAGCATCACCCAAAACGGCCATGGCGGCCGATGCAGCTACGGCTAAACAACCGTGTGCGGGTGAGGATTTTTTGGGATTTCCTGTTTGGTATAGAGGCGTTATCAACAAGTCTACCTGTAATATAGAGGTTCCTGCCGAGGACAAGGGTGGAGTGTCCAAGTTTGTTTGGCAGATTGTATTAAACATTATCGATATACTGCTACGGGTTGTGGGATATATATCTGTATTCTTCATTTTGTACGGTGGCTTCCAGTTTATTACCAGCCAGGGTTCGCCAGATGGAGCCGCCAAGGCTCGACAGACTATTATGAATGCTGTAATTGGCTTGGTTGTATCGCTAGT
>DAOMNR010000013.1:0-11653 GCA_035443865.1 Candidatus Saccharimonadota bacterium
TCCGGTTGAGTACAAGATGAATGGAGTTAACCAGATTCAGGTTAATGCTGATGTTGGGTTGACGTTTGCTAGTGGTTTACGTTCAATTTTGCGCCAAGATCCTGACGTTGTGATGGTTGGTGAGATTAGGGATAGTGAAACAGCCAACCTGGCTGTTCAGGCAGCCTTAACGGGTCACTTGGTGTTTAGTACACTGCACACCAATAGTGCTGCTGGCGTGCTACCGCGATTACTTGATATGGGTATAGAGCCATTTTTGATAGCTAGTACGGTCAACACGATAATCGGGCAGCGCTTAGTTAGGCGCGTCTCTGAAAAACGTGACACTTACCAATCTAATCCAATCGAAACACAGAATATTTTAACGACAGTCGGACACTTGTTGCCCAAAACCGCTGCCGACGTAGCCCGAATTTCAGAAGATTTAGGGTATAAAGACTTGCCACTAGCGGGTCAAACCGCTTATACTTTAGTTAAGGGTCAGGATACTCCGCAGTCGCCACATGGTTACAGTGGACGGGCCGGACTTTACGAGGTGATGGATGTGAATGAAAATATCCAAAATCTAATAGTCGCCAGAGCAACGAGTGCTGAAATTCAGCGAAAAGCTCAAGAACAAGGTATGGTTACGATGCGACAAGACGGTTATCTAAAGGCATTACAGGGTATTACAACACTAGAAGAAGTTAACCGTGTGACAGCAGATACAGCATAAGAAGGGTGGAAAGTGTGAACAATCAAGAATTAAGAATCGAAGTCCTGCTAGAAGAAGTTGTGCGTAAGCGTGCATCCGACCTTCATATTCAGGTGGGGTTGCCTCCAATGCTACGTATTGATGGCTCTTTGACTCCGGTGATGGGATATAATCCACTTGACGAACAGGCTGTCGAGACATTAATTTTTGCAATTTTAGACCAAGACCAGCGTCAAATATTACTAAAAGACAAGGAATTTGATTTTAGTTTTGCGTTCGGTACTTTGGGACGATTCCGTGTAAATGCTTATCACGAACGTGGTAATCTGGCGGCTGCACTTCGTTTGATTCCAAATGAAATTAAATCTGTTACAGAGCTCGGCATGCCAAATGTCGTTATGAACTTTACTGAATACCCACGTGGCTTAGTACTAGTGACTGGTCCAACTGGTAGCGGTAAATCCACAACACTAGCTGCGCTAGTCGACAAGATTAACACCGAACGATCGCAACATATTATCACGGTGGAAGACCCAATTGAATTTACACATAAGTCCAAAAAATCGGTTATTGTTCAGCGTGAAGTTCACTATGACACCTATAGCTTTAGTGCGGCACTGAGGTCTGCTCTACGCCAAGACCCTGACGTTGTGTTGATTGGTGAGATGCGTGATCTTGAAACTATCAGCGCTGCTATTACTATTGCCGAGACTGGCCATCTAGTTTTTGCAACACTTCACACTAACAGCTCAGCCCAGTCGATTGATCGTATGATTGATGTATTCCCTCCACATCAGCAACCTCAAATTAGAGCACAGCTGTCTAATATTTTGATGGCAATCGTTTCGCAACGTCTAGTGCCAGCGATTGGCGGCGGTCGTGTCGTTGCAGCCGAGGTTTTGGTTGCAAATCCAGCCGTTCATAATATTATACGAGAGGGCAAGGCTCATCAGCTTGATGCGGTAATTCAAACTGGTGCTGATCAAGGCATGCAAACAATGGACAGAACCTTAGTTAGTTTAGTTCAGAGTGGAACTGTTACTTATGATAACGCAAGGGAATTCGCAGTCGACTTAGCTGAATTTGAAAGATTAATGAGAGGCTAATCGATGAAGAAGTTCGCATATGAAGCGCGTGATCAAGCCTCGGGCAAGATTACCAAAGCTATTGTGCAGGCCGACTCCGAGAGTGCTGCGGCTAAACTTTTAATTAACCAAGGTTTTACGCCACTAAACATCAAAGAGCAGTCCGAAGATAGTAATATCATTGCTCGTTTGTCGGGTCGTATTACTACCAAAGATAAAATCGTCTTTACTCGCCAGCTAGCTACGCTAATTGGTGCTGGTTTGCCTTTAACCCAAAGCTTACATACCGTTCTAGAACAAACTGAGAATAAAAAACTGCAGTCTATTATCCAAGACATTACAGCCTCAGTTGAAGGCGGCAAGACTCTGTCCGAGTCGTTTGGGAAACACCCAGAAGTATTTGATGCCGTATTTTTGGCACTGGTCTCAGCAGGTGAGGTATCAGGAACACTGGACGAATCATTGCAGCGTGTTGCTAATCAACAAGAAAAAGACGCCGCTACTATGAGCAAAATCAAAGGCGCATTAACGTATCCTATTATTGTACTTTTTGTAATTTTTGGTGTTATGGCCTTTATGCTTTTTACAGTTGTGCCTCAGGTAGAAAAACTATACCATGACTTAAAACGTGATCTTCCATTTATCACTAAGATTATGGTTGATATGGCGAGCTTCCTAACGCATTTTTGGTGGTTGGCGATTTTGATTATCGCCGCGGCTGTCTATTTCATTATTCAATATCTAAAGACTGACGCAGGGATTAAGACGAGCGATACGCTGAAACTAAATTTCCCAATCTTTGGCAAGATGTTCCAGAAACTTTATATGGCTCGCTTTGCAAGGACTGGTCAAACACTACTCAGCACAGGCGTCAGTATGTTAGACATGTTAAAGATTACTTCAAAAGCAGTCAATAACACTATTATCGAAAAGAGTATTTTACGGGCTATTGAAAAGGTGAAAGGCGGAAAAGCCTTGTCTTCATCTATTCAGTCTGAGCAGTATATACTTTCGCTGGTCCCGCAAATGATCAAGATTGGCGAGCAGTCGGGTCGTATTGATGAGATGATGGGTAAAACCGCGCAAGTTTACGAAGATGAGCTGGACGAGACTATAAAAACCATATCTACGTCTATTGAGCCAATTCTAATGGTGGTTTTGGCAATTGTGGCCGGTGGTATGGTTGGCGCAATCTTGCTGCCGATATATAGCCTTGTTAACGGCATAAATGTCTAGACACAGACAGGGCCATAGAGTACTATAGGCTTAAGCGTTATTGTAACGCAGTAATATTTGTTCATACGAAAGGTGGAAATAATTCTTATGAACGTCAAGCAAAAAGAAAAAGGATTTACGATTATCGAAGTAGTTTTGGTACTTGCCATTGCTGGTTTAATTTTCCTAATGGTATTTATCGCGCTACCTGCCCTACAAAGGTCACAACGTGATTCGCAGCGTAAAGGTGATTTGAGTCGAGCTCAAACTGCTCTAACGAATTATTCATCCGTCAATAGGGCGAGCGTTCCAAAGGCAAATGTGAATGATTTGAATAGTTTCACTACTAATTTCCTAAAGGCAGAGGGCGATAGTTTTGCCGATCCCTCTGGAAACGATTATGTTTGGAACGTAACAAAGAATCCTGGCGATACGATTGATGCTAGCTTTGACGCTGATAACCCAACGATTTACTATACTTTAGGCGCAAAGTGTGGCACTGATGGTGCGACAACTGAAACGGCCGGTAGTCGAATCGCAGCAATGCAGATGAAGCTTGAAGGTGGTGGTGTAGCTTGCGTTAACAACTAGAGCTAAGTCAATTTCAAAAATCCTCGGACATAAAAACGGGGATTTTTTATTTGGTCGAAATACCTGTTATCATAGTGCTTATGGAACAAATTTTTATATATTTAACGTTAATTTTATCTGGATTAATATTAGGCAGTTTTGCGGGAGCAACAGTTTGGCGATTGAGGGCCAGACAATTAAAGGATGATAAGCGTCACGGCGAGAAAGTTGATGCATCTGAGTACCAACGCCTGGACAAGCTAAATAAGTCATCCATAGCTAGCGACAGGTCTCAGTGTTTATATTGCGACTACAAGCTTAGATGGTACGACATGGTGCCAGTTATTAGTTGGATTACACTTCGTGGTAAGTGCAGGAATTGCCAAAAGTCAATTGGCATAATGGAGCCACTGATTGAGCTTGGAGTCGCCTTGTTTTTCGTGTTGTCATATGCTTTTTGGCCATTCTCAATGGACAGTGGATTAGAGGCCGCTAGATTTATTATATGGCTTGTTGCTGGCGTTGGCCTAGCGATTTTATTTGCCTATGATAGTAAGTGGTTCATTCTACCAGACAAGGTTAATTTTATAGTGATTGGTCTTGGAGCTATCTATTCAACTCTTATTGTTGTTGGGGCAAGCGATAAGTTAACCGCTATTATTGGTATAGTTACTTCCGCGCTTATTCTCAGTGGTTTGTATTTGATTTTATATTTCGTGTCTCGTGGTAAATGGGTTGGATTCGGTGATATAAAACTCGGCCTTGGACTAGCGCTACTTTTGGCTGACTGGAGATTGGCATTCTTGGCGCTCTTTGTAGCTAATTTAGTCGGTACACTAGCAGTTCTACCGGGTATCTTGTCTGGAAAATTAAAACGCAATACACATGTTCCGTTTGGCCCGCTTTTAATAACAGGTTTAGTAATCGCACAGCTGAGCGGTAGCTATATAATCAGCATGTATTTTTCTAGCCTGCTATAGTCGGGAGAGTCAATAAAGTTAATCTGCTTATGCTATAATTATGGCAAATGAACCCTTTACGCAACACTGGTTTTACTATTATTGAATCAATGCTTTTTTTAGGTATTACTGGGATCATGGTGATTGCCCTTTTGGTTGGTACGGGCGTGTCTATCAATACTCAGCGGTACAGAGACAGCGTAAGTACTCTCATGTCATTTATTCAGCAGCAGTATTCCGAGGTTGGTAATGTGAGCAACAGTAGGTCAAATGATTGGTCGTGCGGTAGTGATGCCGAAACAAAACAAGATGGAGCTCCGCAAGACAGAGGTCAAAGTGACTGCTTTATAGCTGGACGTTTAATTATGATTGCCGGCAGCGATATAACAACACTAGATATTAACGGAGTCCAAACTGGTTCAAGTTACGGAAGTGACGTATCTATGCTGGCAAATAATTATAGGTTTGGCGTATCGAGTGTTAGTCAGGATAAATCCAGTCTCGAATGGGGAGCAAAGATAACCTGGCCAGCCGAAGGTGCCGGCAGTAAGCCAATCGGAACTGACCGATCGCTATCTTTACTTATTTTGCGATCGCCAGACAGTGGAACGGTTTATACGTTTACGTCAGATTCAGTATTTCCAGTTGACAACATTACTTCTGACACGATAAGACAGATAATGTCTCCTAGTACTAGTCGCGATAAACGAACAATTTGTGTCGATTCTGCAAACGGCTTGGCTGTTGGTAATAAATTAGCTGTTTTTATTGACGCTAACGCAACCAATTCTAGCGCTGTCGAAACCAGATCTTATCAGACAATCCAATCACTAGGGGGGAATAGCAAGTGTTAGTGCGTAGGCGTAGAGATAAAGGCGACACCTTAATAGAGGTGCTTTTTGCGGTTTCGGTGTTTAGTCTTGTGGCTGTCGGTGGCATATCAATCATGAATCAGGGTTCGGCGGCATCCCAACGCTCACTTGAAATTACACTAGTTAGGCAGCAAATAGATTCGCAGGCTGAAACCCTAAGATTTTTAAATTCATCATACGTATCTGCTTATTCGACGGGCGCAACCTATCCCGCAGGCACACCCGCCGGTCAATGGCAGCAAATCCGTGACAATATTAAATCAAGCGGCGCCAAGGACGCTTCGTCTTTCGGGGTGGGTAGCGGTGATTGCCCGGTTTCGCCGCCAGACGGTAGTTTTATTATGAATACGCATGGCGCGAAGTTCGTCAGTCTTGCTGGCGACAAGTATACGCCCGCAACCACCTATTCACAGGTTAGGTATATTCAGGACGGTTCAACGCAGGTTATTGATTCGTCCGAAGGTCTATGGGTTGAGGGCGTGCTGTCTGATACCGACAACACCGATAGCCAGGGTAACGCTGGATACATCGATTTCCATATTCGAGCTTGCTGGGATAGCCCAGGTCTGTCAGTGCCGATGACACTAGGTACGATCGTGAGGTTATATGAACCACGTGGTTAATAAAAAACAAGGCTTTACGCTGATTGAGTTGATGCTAGCGATGAGCTTTATTTCAGTCCTACTGATTGCCGTAGCGCTTACAGTCATACAGATTAGCGGTATTTATAATCGCGGCATCACCCTAAAGGACGTGAACCAGGCCGGACGTTCGATATCTGCGGAAATGACTCGTTCGGTTGGTGAGCGTCCAGCTTTTAGTATTGAACCTGGAGCGGGGAGTCGCTTTGTGCAACAAGACTGGGGGGGACGGCTTTGTGTTGGTCAATACAGTTATATTTGGAATTATGGAAAGGCTATAGTAAAGAACGATATAACCGAGCTTAATTCTTATGACCCAGATATAGATTTTGTTAAGGCCAAAGAAGTTATCCGTTTTATCAAAGTGCTTGATCCAAGTTCCGCATATTGCCAAACACCCGATAAGAAGGTCAACCCGAATGACGCCATAGAGCTTTTGAATGTTGGAGAACATAACCTTGCAATCCACAAATTTACTGTTAATACTGAGCCAACAGCTACTGACGCGAAGACAAAACAACAACTCTATTCGATTAATTTTATTCTAGGCACGAATGACCAAGATGCTTTGACTTATGATTCTGGCCTTGATGCGACATGTAAACCTCCAAGTACTGCGGGCTCTGATTTAAATTATTGCGCCGTTAACCTTTTCGACTTAACCGTTAGGGCGGGGAATGCAGTAAAATGATAGAATTAGATAGAATGAATCCAAATAAACAGTTAGGCGCGGTTTCACTTTTTGTAGTTGTATTTGCTGCGCTATTGATTACGGTTGTAACTGTTGGTTTTGTCAGAATAATGCTACAAGATCAAAAACAAGCCTCATCAGTTGATCTGTCGCAAAGCGCCTACGACTCTGCTCAGGCGGGCGTGGAGGATGCCAAGCGGGCTCTTGTCAGGTATCAAACCATCTGTAATGGTCTAGATGCAGGTGAGTGCTCCAAAGCTAAGGCTAAGTTGGATTCAACCGCTTGTAATGAAGCGCTAGCAAATCTTAAGGACGTAACCATTAATAATGGAGAGGTTCAAGTTCAAGAGGGTGCTAGCGCCAATAAGCTCGACCAAGCCTATACGTGTGTAAAAATTGCTTTAGACACTATCGATTATTTGGGGGTAATGTCAGTAAACGGCTCCAAAATTATTCCACTTCAAGTTGCACCTAGTGATTCGTTCGATACGGTTAAGATTGAATGGTTTAGTAGAACGAACTTACCAGACAGCACATCGGACGATGTTGACCTACAGCCTATTTCTACCAACCTGAAATTATTGCCTCAAAGTGGTTCAAATGCCTGGAAATTAAATCGACCCGCAATTATGCGAGCTCAGCTTATACAAATTGGCTCCAACGGCTTTACTTTGGATGACTTTGACAGTGTAAATGCAAGTAATCAGAGTAATGCGAACACGTTATTCCTTTATCCAACTGGTCAGACTGGGACTGCTTCAGACACAAATACAGAAGTGTCATATGTAGGTAACGATATACGCAGGGATTCAAACAGCACACCTCTTGTACCAGTAAATTGTACCGGCACATTGTCATCTGGTGGATATGCTTGTTCGGCGACGATTAAACTTCCTGATCCAATAAACGGCGGTAAACGAACGGCGTTCCTTAGGCTTGGGACACTATATAACCAGTCAAACTATAGGGTTACACTATACAATAGTTCAGATCCGATCAAATTTAGTGCAGTTCAACCAGAGATTGACTCAACAGGACGGGCAAACGATTTGTTTAGGCGAGTTAAGGTAAGGGTCGAATTATCGGATATCAATTTTCCGTATCCGGATGCCGCTGTTGATATATCTGGTAATTTTTGTAAGGATTTTATGGTTACCGATAATGTTGCGGATTATGATCCAGGCACCTGTAAGCCGTAAGGTTCTTGGTTTTAGTTATCTTTTTTTGTGTCGCTATGGAACTGTTCATGCACCTCACGTAAACGCTCATCTGTTACGTGAGTATATATTTGGGTAGTGCTGATGTTGCTGTGTCCTAGCATAACCTGAACACTACGTAGATCAGCACCGTTAATTAGTAGGTCTGTTGCAAAGCTATGTCGCATTGTGTGTGGACTTACGTGCTTGGTTATGCCGGCCAGCTTCGCGTACTTACCGATGATACGTTCAATACTACGCGGGGTTAGTCGCCTAAAATCTCCACTTGTCGAGGCGACGCTGTTACGACTATAGCTTATAAACAGCGGAACTAGATTGTCGTTTCGTGCATCTAAATAATTATTAACTCGATCTGCAGCTGTTTGGCTAATAAAAACAGGTCTGTCTTTTTGGCCCTTACCTCTGACCATAAATTCTCGGCGCTTTGTGTTAATGTGGTCTCGGTTTAAATTTACTAGTTCAGATACACGCAGCCCACTGGAAAAAAGTAGTTCAATAATTGCCCTGTCACGCATACCAGTCTCGGTTGTGATGTCGATTTGCTCGAGCAGGCGCTCTACTTCATCAAAATGTAAAAATGTAACTTGTTTACGCGATGTTTTGGGCAATTCGATTTTTTCAGGAGTTAAGCTGGGTATATCGCGTTTCGATAGGTAGCTCAGAAAACCTCGAAGGGCGATAAGGTGGTAACTTTGCGTTAATGTAGATAATTCGTCATCGTTGTTGTTTTTGTAACGGTTCAACCATAGTCTATATTTGCGCACTAGCTCTGATGTTATTTTGTCAACAGTAATATCACCACTAAATTCTACGAATCGCTCTAGGTATTGAGCGTAATTTTCGGCAGTACGTGCAGCACGTCCACCCTCAACCTCTAGGTGTTCGACATAATCTAGTAATAATTCAGACATGTACATACTAATAGCATAGCTTAAAACGTGCGTAGATTGTACTATAACCTAGTAAATAATTAGCAGAGCATAGTTTTAGATGTTATTACTTCGCCATAGCGGTTATTGTCGTGGTTTTAGTCATATTATTTGGTACAATGTAAGTATAAATCAAGGAGAATTATGACAAAAATCGTTCAAAAAACACTCGTAATATTTAAGCCTGATGCTGTACAACGCGGAATTGTTGGTGAAATACTAACTCGATTTGAGCGAGTTGGACTTAAAATAGTAGGCACCAAGATGATTTTTCCTACCAGAGAACAATACTATAAGCACTATGAAGAAATTGGCAAGATGGTGTCGAGACGTGGTGAACATGCTTTTGGGGGAACACTTGATTTTATGACGCAGGGGCCAGTTATAGCGATGGTATTTGAGGGTGTCGAGGCCGTTGCATTAGTTCGCAAGTTAGTTGGGCCAACAGAACCAAAATCAGCCGAAATGGGAACAATTCGTGGTGACTTTTCGCATATGAGTTTTGGTTATGCAGACGTAGAAGATAAAGGCATACCAAACCTTATCCACGCCTCAGGAGATCCAGAAGAAGCCGAAAAAGAAATCGATCATTGGTTTGCAGACTCTGAGCTTTATGAGTATCAAGCCCTACACGAAAAATTCACTCGTTAATAAACAGTTGGTAAACTCTATCCTGTTCACACTTATGACAACATGTCCGCTATCTTCTAGTAGCCAAATACTATATTCTAGTTATATAACTCGGTAGCTCAATTGCCTGAGCGAAGCGATAAGATTAAATAATCAGTAGACTCTATCCAATTATCTATTACGTCAACAAGCTTGCTATCTTCTAGTAGCTAAATGCTATATTCTAGTTATATGCCTCGGTAGCTCAATTGGATAGAGTAGATCCGTCCTAAGGATAAGGTTGCAGGTTCGAGTCCTGCCCGGGGTACCAAAACTGTTATAATAAAACTATGGTTAAAAAGAACGATAAACAGCCGGAACTTGACTTCGACGGACAGCGTGAGGGTGAAGAATTGTTGTTCGTGTTTCGACGTCATATTTTGGCGATGCGAAAAGGGTTTTATTCGCTTTTGATTCCACTTGTAATTACTGCTTTGCCTGTATTAATTTGGCAACATAACATAACTCTATACTGGCTGCCGCTAGCTGGTTTTGCGATCGGACTTTTGCTGTTTTTCTATCATTTTATACTGTGGTACTTTACGATTTATATCGTGACCAATCAACGACTAAGGCAGGTTACACAAAGAGGGCTATTCGGTAAGGATGTTATCGAACTTCGGCTGTCCAAGATTCAAAACATAAGCTATAATGTACCAGGGTTTATGGGTGAAGTTTTTAAGTTCGGAACCATAGTTATCCAGACATTTGTTGGTGATTTGGTGATTCACAAAGTTGAACATCCCGACAAAATATATAACCAGTTGCAGAATGTAGTAAACAATATCGCTGAAGCCGAAGGAGAGCATGAAGAAGTTATTGCATAAATTAAAGCCTCGTAGAGACAGCACCTCGTCATCATCGCGTATTACGAATGATACGGTTGCCGAACATCGTGAGCGTATTTTAGCGGGTGGCCGTAAGTTTAAATATCCTATACAGTACGCACGTCACAGGCTAGTGTTTAATGCGATTTTGATTAGCGTGGTAGCGCTTATCATAGTTGTTCTAATTGGTTGGTGGCAACTATATCCTGCACAAAATACCAGCGAATTTATGTACCGCGTCACCAAGGTTATTCCAGTTCCAGTTGCTTCTGTTGATGGCCAACCGGTTCTTTATAGCGACTATTTAATGAAATATCGTAGTTCGATTTATTATTTAGAGCAGAAAGAACAGGTAAGCTTAAAAACCGAAGATGGTAAAAGACGCGTTGAATACACTAAACAGCAAGCAATGCAGGATTCAATTGCTGATGCCTATGCTATGAAGCTTGCTAATCAAATGGGGTTATCGGTAAGCGATGTTGAATTAGAGGCTTTCTTAAAGTCACAGCGTCAGTCTAGTGACGGTGAAATATCTGAGCAGACATACGATTCGGTAATTGCCGATTATTACAACTGGAGTCCAAGTGAATATCGCCATGCAACCAAGAATAAATTATTGCGTCAAAAGGTAACCTATGCAATTGATAAAGATGCAAAATCGCTGTCTGACCAGGTTGCTGCAATTTTACAAAAGACTCCTACAACTAACCTAAAAGATTTAACCACACAGCTAGCAGGTAGTAGCCACAAAGCCATATATGGCGCACCGGGCTGGGTGTTAAAGACTAATCAGGACGGTGGTTTGTCTACTGCAGCCGCTAAGTTAAAGAAAGGTGAGGTCTCGACCGTAGTTAAGTCTATATCTGGTGATGGGTATTATTTCGTGAGATTAATTGACGTCAACCAAACTCAGGTTAGCTATGAATACATCGAAATTCCACTAACAACTTTTGACACTCAGTTAAAGAGAATTATCGATACCAATAAGGTCCAAGAATACATCGATATTCCAAAATCGGTAACAACTAAACAGGAGGGTTAAATAAATGTACAAATTACCGGACCTAGTCTATGACTACACAGCACTTGGCGAGTACATAAGTCGCGACATAATGATGTTGCATCATGACAAGCATCATCAGGGTTACGTTGATAAATTTAACGCTGCCCTGGATCAAGCACCAGAACTAAAAGAAAGGTCGCTTGATGATTTGCTGACTGGTATTAATGAATTACCCGAATCAGTCCGTACAGCTATCCGAAATAATGGCGGCGGTCATTATA
>DAOMNR010000014.1:0-11510 GCA_035443865.1 Candidatus Saccharimonadota bacterium
CCAAAATCCCAATTGGACCCGCTACGCTGTCACCAACTTCTTTTAATTCCTTCGATCCGTGTTCGCGCGTAGCGCTATCGGGGCTAAGTTGGGACACCAAGCCCTGAGACAAGTTAACAACCAATCCACCCAAGCCCTGTAGAGTCGCCCAAGTAAACTGTCCGGCCGTTGCAACACCGACAATTGGCGCAGACCAAGAGGCTTTAATTAATTCCCTCTGCCCCAGACCAGCACCCAAAATTGGACCACTATCATCGCTCCGTAACGTAACCTGCGTGCTATGTTCAACGCCTGAGCGATTATAAATGACTGTTACTGTTTTACCCAAGTCTGCTTTGGTTAATTCGATTAATCGTTCGGCAGTTGGAACTTCCTGGCCGTCAAATCTTACGATCGTATCACCAGATTTCAAGCCAGACTTCTCGGCAGGATATCCAGGCGATACAGCTGTTATTTCAACCGGCTGACGTACCATTGTTGTGTCACTTGGAATCGTAAATTGATCAGGAAGTGCTTTCGGTAGACCAGTTAAGGCTAGGATCGTAAATAAGAACGCCGCCACTAACCAGTTAATTGTGACGCCAGCTAATAAAATCCTAGTTTTTTGCCAAAAAGTAGCTGCACCGTAATCGCCTTTTCCCTCAGACGCATCGTGTTCGCCCTGAAGCTTAACAAACCCACCAAGTGGTAGCCAATTGAGCGTAAATAATATTCCGTTCTTAAGCTTTTTCTTCCAAGCTCGTGGCGGGAATCCAATCCCAAACTCTTCTACCACCACCCCATTTCGCCTGGCCGAGATTGCATGCCCTAATTCGTGTACAACTACTAAAATTACAAGTATTATCAGCCCCACAGCCACACCAAGAATCAGTTCCATTTATCCCCCAAATCGACGAGTACGTTTACTATATTCATTAATTATATCGGTAACATCGTCTTTTGTCATGTCTGGCCAATACTTGTCCATAAACATCAGCTCGCTATACGGTGATCGCCATAACATAAAGTTACTAAGACGCCGCTCGCCACTAGTCCTAACTATCATATCTACCGGCGGTACTTCCGGTTGATAAAGAGCTCCGTTTATCGCTTCGATGGTTACGTCGTCTGTATTAATTTTTTGTTCAATTAACTGCTTTACGGCATGCACGATCTCTTGCTGACCACCGTAATTAAAGCAAACCGCAATCGTAGCTTTCTTACCACCAGCTGACTTTTCTTGAGCGGAATCGATTGCATCGTTCATGCGTTTCGGTAATTTGTCGCGTGTTCCTAGCACCAACAAGCGCAGATCATTGTCTAATAATAAATTCATGTCAGTCTTGAACAGTCGCATCATGAGAGACATCAGATTATTAACTTCCTCTTTGGCACGTTGCCAATTCTCAGTTGAAAACGTATATAGAGAGACGTATTCAATACCGGCATCTGCACAAGCGATGATTACGTCTTTGAGTGCGTTATACCCAGCTAAGTGACCTTCATATGCCGGCAAGCCATGTTTCTTAGCCCAGCGCCGGTTACCGTCCACAATAAAGCCTACATGTCTGGGAACATCCAGTTCAGTCATTAAATTGTAAGAATGTCTTTCTCTTTAATGCGGAAAAGTTCATCGATTTTCTGATTGGCTGTTGACATCAACCCATCTATCAGCTTTTCAACCCTTTTGACATCATCTTCAGATAGTTCTTTGGCGTCTTTTTTGCGCTTCAACTCCTTTAAGGCGTCTTGGCGAATATTACGTAATACTATTCGTGCGTCCTCAACCTTTTCACCGGTTTGCTTAACTAGTAGTTTACGGCGTTCTTCGGTAAGTGGTGGCACTGGAACTCTCACTAGCCTACCGTCATCGCTTGGATTAAGACCTAGGCTTTGATCATTACGAATAGCCGCCGAAATTGCCTGTAAATTACTAGGGTCAAACGGCGTGATCTGCAACAGTTGTGCCTCGGGTGCAGTAATATTAGACACTTGATTTAGTGGCATATATTGTCCGTACACTTCAACCTGCAGGCCATCTAACATGCCTGGATGAGCCCGGCCAGTCCTAACCTTTTTTAAATCATCCTCAAAATGCACTAATGCAGCGTCAAACTTAGCTTCAAATGGTTTTGTATCAAACATATAAATTCCCTTTTCTCTCTATAGTGTACCAAATTATGTTCACACAAACCACACTTATGCAGTTGCGTAATATTGACTAAAGTTATATAATAGTACTAAATGATCTTAAATTCATCTCGACCCGCAAATCTAGAGCGCGGACGTGCTTTGCAACAAGAGGCACAGACTAAACTACAACCGCTCAACAACGAACTGTCTGAGTTCTCGTCACACGAGGCTGTGGTTATGTTCGCAATAGATAATAAACTGCGCTCAGCGTCTACGCTCGCAACTGTTGAAACTAATTCCCCAATAGACATCGAACGCCATAGAATGCGTCGCTATAACGTCGACAAGCGCTTTATTGATCTGGCTGCGACAGCGTTTGGAGCAAGCTTAAACGAGCTGAGGTCGCGGAAATTCGAGAAATCGTGGTGCGAGGAGAGCCACATGAATCCCGGCGTACATATGACATGGACCCCGCGACCAATCATCGATAATGAAGTTGCAATTGCCGCACCGCAACTCGCCTTTAATATGCATTACGGTAATTTTCCAGGACAGGACCTTCTCGAGCGTATCTATAGAGCCCACGAGCCTGTAATTGAAGAAATCGCTCATGCATTTCAGGACTTCAAGAACGAATCTGGACCTTTGCACAAAACTCTAGAACTTAAACGTCCTAAAACACCAAATTCATTTGTTATCAGGTGGGATTTGAAAGGCTCGACAGGCTTAGCCACTGATGAATTAGAGCCAATACTTTCAAATTACTTAGATGATCTAAAGGAAAATGTTAGTGGCGCAATCGACGGTCTCATAAGTTCAACCATAGATGCTGGAGACGGTCAAAATATTATTGTCGACATCCCCAGCTCTTACGATCTAGCTGATCCTAAGGTGATAAAGCGGTATTATAATGACTCAATTCAGCCCATCATCGACGATATAATTTCTAAACACAATAAACTATCAATTATCTATCCGGAATTGCATTCACCGGGATTGTCGCTAGAGGTTGGATCAGGGTACGTTAGCCGTGACGGAGGCCAGCTGCACAACATTGTGTTATGGCGAATAGCAGATAAACTAAAAAAACAGGACTCCTAGATGGAGTCCTGTTATGTTATTGTTGGAATCTATTCGCTAACGCCAAGTTCAATTCGTTTGAACTGACGGATAACTAGATTCTCACCAGTCTTGGCAATGTTTTCTTTGACGAAATCAGCCACTGTTTGCTTTTCGTTCTTGATGTATACCTGGTTCAAAAGTACCTTGTCGGCAAAGTGCTTTTTAACCTGACCATCAACAATCTTTTCCGCCATTTCAGCAGGTTTACCTTTCAAGACATCGCTAGCTAATGCCTCGTCTCGAACTCGCTTTAGTTCAGCTGCTGGAATGTCATCTTCACTAATGTATTCTGGAGACATAGACGCAACCTGCAAAGCGATTTCGTGAGCAAATTCTTTGAAACCATCAGTTCGGGCTACAAAGTCGGTCTCACAGTTAACTTCGACTAGCACTCCGATACGTCCACCGTGTACATAGCCGTCAATTATACCTTCGCGTGCTTCACGATCACCCTTTTTCTCGGCTTTGGTAATGCCTTTTTTGCGCATTGCGGTTAGGGCTTTATCGAAATCACCCCCAGCTTCGACTAGTGCGACCTTGGCGTCGGTTAGACCAACACCAGTTAGCTCTTTGAGTTTTCTAATATCATCAATCGATACGCTCACTTTACTTCTCCTCTACTGTTGCTTTAACTGCGTCAGCTGGTTTAGCTGACCCTGCACCTTCCTTGACGGCTGATGCAATATAACTAAGTAACAATTCGATACCCTTGATAGCATCGTCGTTACCCGGAATCACGTAATCAATCAGGCTTGGGTCGGCATTGGTATCAACGACTGCAACTACAGGAATACCCAAAGTTCTAGCCTCTTTGACAGCATTAATATCACCGATTACATCTGTTACAACGACGACACCCGGCATTCCATTCATATTCTTGATACCGCTATATTTACCGTTTAGTTCATCAATCTCTTCCTGAAAACGTTGAACTTCAAGTTTTGAATAACGTTTTTCTAGGTCACCCGAATCCATTCGCTTTTCAAGATCTTTTAGTTTCTTGATTTGCTTGGTAATAGTAGCGACGTTAGTCAAAATCCCGCCCAACCATCGTTCTGTAACATACGGCTGGTTGATTGATTCAGCAGTCGATTTAACGATAGCCTTGGTGTGCTTTTTGGTTCCAACGAATAGAACTTGTTTGCCGTTGCCAGTAACTCTGGTCAAAAACGGCAAAGCCGCGTCCAAACCTTCGACTGTTTTTGTTAGGTCAATAATATGACTATCTTGACGTTTACTGTGAATGTATGGCGCCATTTTAGGGTGCCAACGGCTTGTTTTGTGTCCAAAATGAACACCAGCTTCAAGCAAAGCTTTAATATCGACATTAACTGCCATTTGTTTGTACTCCTTTCGCCGTAGCGAATCCTCACTGACGCTGTTTTATAAGGAAACTCCGCGTCAGTTGTGTCATTAATTATTGTTACTACACCATTCTACCAGAGGTGGGTCGTATTGTCAATTCACAAGTTAACAAATTTTCAGTTTTCAAATAATTATCAATTTCCAATTTACAATTAAGCTCTTTTACTTGAAGATTGGTACTTGAAAATTATTTTGTGAATTAAAAATTGAAAACTGAAAACTACTATGCGGGTGGTCCCATCGAACGTCACCCGCAGTGATAGATTTTTTACTTACTCACCTACGTCTGTCTCTTATTATTTGAAAACTGATACTTGAAAAATAATTTGTAAACTGAGAACTGAAAATTGAAAATTACTATACGCATAGTTACGTCGAGAGTATACTAAGCATTATCATGAAGAATATATTTCGTAGAGTCGCCAGCAAAATATCAATCTGGACAGGCAGCGCCTTCGTATTCCTGGGCGCAGCGCTCATTATCGTCGTATGGGCCCTAACGGGACCTGTATTTAATTTCTCGGACACCTGGCAGCTCGTAATTAACACTGGCACGACCATTATCACCTTTTTGATGGTGTTCTTGATCCAAAACACCCAAAACCGCGACGGCAAAGCCGTTCAGTTAAAACTAGATGAACTAATCCGCGCAACCAAAGGTGCTAGATCCCACTACGTAGGTCTTGAGGATTTAATGGACGAAGACTTACTAGAACTAGATAAAGAATTTAAACTACTTACTCAGCAACCAGGTGCAGTCAGAGCGATTAATAAACTTCACGAAAAGATTCAGGCCGAACACAGCAGGCGTATGACACTTTCAAAAGCTGGCAGCTCACTGCTAAACATGATTCATCATGAAGAAAATACCAGCAAAATTGATTCGAAACCCCCGGCTAACCTTTGACATTTATGTCAAAAACAGATACAATTATTCAGATTATGAAAAGCAGTATACACCCAACAGACTACCGTCCAGTCGTATTTAGCGACGATGTGGCGGGATTTGCCTTTTTGACTCAGTCAACAGCGCAAACAACCGATACCATTAAATGGGAAGACGGCAATGAATATCCACTAGTTAAAGTGCATATTTCTAGCGCCTCACACCCATTCTTTACTGGTGAAGAAAAAATTATCGATACCGAAGGTCGTGTCGATAGGTACAAAGCTAAATTTGCCGCAGCCGAAGCTCGTAAAAAGCAGTTGGCTTCAAAAGCTAAGAAAGCAAGCGCCACCAAGGCCAAAAAAGCTAGCGCCGACAAATAGCTAAGCAAACCAAAGAGAGGCTACGTACGCGTTTGCCTCTTTTTTGTTACAATATAACTGATAAATAGGTGCAATTATGGCAAAGATAACTCTAAACACGAATGAGCTTCAGCTCGAAAAATCCGAGCTTAGTTCGTTTTTGTCTTTGCCTGATGCTTATGCTGACCCAGAATACACCGCCAAAAGTAAACGCTTAACAGATCTAGAAGCCATTATCGAAAAGGCGGTTCTACGTGACAAATTAGAAGCCCAAATTGTCGAAGCTAAAAAATTAATTGGTGGAGGCGACGAGCTGGCGGAACTAGCCAAGCTAGAACTTAGCGAAAACGAACAAAAACTTGAAGAATTAGAAAATGATCTATTTATCATGCTTGCGCCTAGCGACCCGAACGACAGCAAGAATGTCATCATCGAGATTCGAGCTGGCGCTGGTGGCGACGAAGCCAGTTTATTTGCGGCTGAACTATATCGAATGTACCTGCGTTACTGCGAAACGCATCATTTGCGTACTGAATTAATTAGTGAAAGCGCTAATGACACCGGCGGATACAAAGAAGTTATTTTTAGCGTCAAGGGCGATTCACCGTATGCCCAGTTAAAATTTGAATCTGGCGTTCACCGTGTTCAGCGTGTGCCATCAACCGAATCCCAAGGACGCATCCACACCAGCACGGTAACGGTAGCCGTTCTGCCCGAAGCCGAGGAAACCGATATAGAAATAAACCCAAATGACCTCAAGGTTGATGTCTATCGTGCTGGCGGACACGGTGGGCAATCAGTTAACACCACTGACAGTGCCGTTCGTATCACTCACCTACCAACTGGGCTAGTCGTCACAAACCAAGACGAAAAATCTCAGATAAAGAACAAGGATAAGGCGATGTCGGTACTGCGTAGTCGCCTGTTACAGGCCAAAATTGACGAAGAACAATCCAAACTAGCGGCCGAACGACGTAGCCTAATTGGCAGTGGTGACAGATCCGAAAAAATACGTACCTACAACTTCCCCCAAGACCGCATAACCGATCATCGAATCGGATTTAGCCGTTCTAATATTACTAGTGCACTTAGTGGTAGTATCGAAGATTTAATCGAGAATTTACAAAGCTATGAACGCGAATTATCAGCCGCCAACGTTACTGGTTAAAGATTGGCTGAAACTCGCCAGCAGACAGCTCAGTGATTCCAATATACCATCAGCGCGACTCGATGCCGAAATAATCCTTTCACACACTCTCAATAAACCTAGAACTTACCTGCATGCACATGGCGATGACACACTAAGCCCACGCATGGTCGAAATCGCAAACGCCCGAATCGATTTGCGTAGCGACCGTGTTCCGATTGCCTATATTATTGGCCACAAAGAGTTTTATGGGCGTAATTTTCGGGTCAACACCTCAACTTTGGTACCAAGGCCCGAATCCGAGGATATAATTAACCTACTCAAAAAACTAATTCCGCCCACCATCTACCACCTGCCATCGACCACGATGCGCCTAGTCGACGTCGGTACCGGATGTGGTTGCCTAGGCATTACAGCCAAACTAGAATTTCCTAAACTAGAAGTTACGCTATCTGATATCAGCCCACACGCTCTCAAGGTCGCCAAACAAAATGCCGGCCTATTAAACGCTAATGTTAATATTATTCAAAGTGACTTGCTGGCATCATACCCTTTCACGCCAGACATAATCCTAGCTAACCTGCCCTACGTCGATCCTGAATGGGAAAGATCACCCGAAACCAACCACGAACCACCGGTCGCCTTATTCGCCGCAGACGAAGGCCTAGCAATAATAAATAAACTAATATCTCAGGCTGCATCATTCCAAAAATTAGGTGGCATGTTAATAATCGAAGCCGATCCTGTGCAACACGCTCAAATAACTAGCCATGCCAAAAACACCAAATATCAACTAACCGATAAACTCGGATATATTTTGGCGTTCAAAAAGCAATCTTAGACAACACCGGTACTAACGCTGTTAAACGCTAGGACCAGCACCGCAATGACCGAAACTGTGAATAAAAGTGGCAAAATAATGTCATTAGTTCGAATCTTTTGATTATGAAAATACGAATCATAGGCTTTATATGCAATAAACCCAACACACATGACAATTATGGCGACTTGCGGCAGCAAAATATTCTGAACAATTGGCAATCGATACGCAATTGTCCAGTGGTACGCAAGCCATCCAATTTCGGCAATAACTAACCCCCAAACAATACTGAGGAAAATTATGTGACTTTCGTCGTAATTAGTTAGTATGTGTCTAGCCGTTGAATATCCAACCACCCACATGATAGCCACGATTAATATATCCGGCCAATCAAATGCAACCGTATAGGTTGCGGCAACACCCAAAAACAGCGCCACAGCGGACTGAGTAACTATAAAGGCTCGCTTAGATCGAGGTTTAATAAACAGTAGCCAAATAACATGTACCAGAGTAATTATCACTTGCACCAGTAGTTTCTGACCGTCATCAATATTGGCAGAGTTTGTGGTCAGCAAGAATATTACCAAGCTAATACTGACGATAAAATCAACCATGTTGGCTTGAATGTTAACAAACCAATATCTTGGTCGAACCGCCAACACCCGCCATTTGCTAAGTAGCACTAGTGCCAAAGCGGGCAGCAATGAGCCAGTTGATCGAACCACAAACAGCAAAGCAATAGCAAGTGCAATGTTAAGTGCCATGTAAATGACTTCGCTCATAACCGAACGACGTTTGGCGTTTTTCAAAAAATCCATATCTAGACTCAATTATATCATTGAAATAACATTAACAAACTAAGCAACGAAACTATTGATTCTGGCTAGGTGCAGCACCGAATATAATAACAAACTTTATATTAGCGTTTACAGGTGTGGGTGGTGTGGTTGTTAACACTTTAACCCCGAACCTAGATTCCAAAGCTGAGGTTGTCGCATCATAGCCCGTTCCAACCTTATAAATTACTACGTCAGGATAATCTGTCCCCTCTGCATTACCGACCATCGTCACGTTATAGTCACTATCAGTCAATTTGTCAGCCTCGGTTTGCGCTAAACCTGCCTGGCCCGATCCGTTTAGTACTACGACTGGTGCTGCTTCGCTAACAACTGTATTACTACTTAGAGTCTTAGCGATAAATTGCCTAATATCGCTATAGTCATAGATACCAGCCGCCGGCATCACTACACTTGCGCCATTATAATTACCTGAAATCACCAGCTTATTATCGTCGTCAACAAAACTTAGCGTATGAACATTTTCGGGTTTAACTTGAGCAGCCAGCTGCACTAGCGTTCTAATTTCTTTGGTTTGAATATTAGTTCGAAGATTATTACCTAATGTATCGATTAACTGTGTTACTGCCGACAAATTCGTCAAAGTCCCAGTCGATAACGCCTTGTCCTGTAGTGCAATCAAAATCTTTTGCTGGTTAACTTCACGGTCAAAATTAGACCTACCTAGTCCATAGGTTGGCGCAACGTCACCCCTAGCCTTCGCTAGATATAGCGCATGTTCGCCGTCCAGATGATGAACACCGTTTGTGTACTTAACTAAGTAACATGTGTAGTTACACCGCCAATCAAAGTTACGATCTAGGACACCCGGAGCCCCGTTACTTCCCTGTACGTCGACATCAATTCCGCCAACAGCGTCAACAGCCTCTTTAATGACCGTGTGATTAACGTGAATACCGTACTGAATGTCGAGTCCGAATATATCTCCGATGAATGCTTGAGTCTTGGACAGTCGCTCTTGTTCGGCTGCCTCTTTTGTATAGTCGTCATTTACACAATTAAAGTATTCGTTAATCTTGCCACTGTATCCAGCGTTACAGGCCATACCGAACTCTACATATAAATCTCTCGGTACGCTAAACATATAAATATTCTTTTTTGTTTGATCAATACTAACTACCAAAATTGAGTCTGTTAAATATGCACCATCGTGTCCCGGGTCGTCCTCTGATGTACCGACTATCAAGAAATTACTACGTCCGTTACTGTCTTCTTTTAAGGGTTGGTTCTGGATTATATCGAATATATTACCCTGAAAAATATTTCCGCCTGCCTGCATAAACTTATAAACAGCGAAGCCTGCCACGGCCAAAATTATTGCCAGAATTGTAAACACTATCCATTTGATGGTCTTACGGATTCTATGAGTTGGTCGATTACGCTTTAGCGCTTTACGACGCTGACGACGACTTAGTTTCTTTTCAGGAGGAGTAGATTGATCAATCTCACGCAGCGATTCATCGATGTCTGAACGGCCAATTCCACGACCTTTTTCGACTTGCCCCAGCACTCTAACCGAACTATCACCACTGTGGAGCGACTTGTTGCTACCGATAGTACTCGATATATCTTCGGGTATATCTAGGCTGGCCTTGTAGGTTTTGGTGTGGAGTTCACCAAGCTGACTACCCTTTTGGCGCGGAATAAAACCATCTATGGATGTGGGTTTCTTTTTCATAAATACTCATACTACTATACCTGACTAGCCCCACTATTTAAACATCTAAAACATAGGCATTTTGATGTAATCGTTCAAGAAAACGTGTATAGTTGGTTGTACATGGTAGTGACATTCACACAACGCCACCCTTTTGTTAAAGATGCTATAAACATCTTTATCTTTATTATCCTAGTTTTAATTGGCACACTGTTAATCAATACTTTCGTCTTTAGAAGTTTTAGTGTCGTCGGACCCAGCATGGAAAAGACTCTCTATACCGGCGATAGGTTGATAGTTAATCGTTTGCCGGTCACCTGGGCGCAACTACAAAACAAAAGCTACCATCCAGAGCGTGGAGAAATAATTGTCTTCAAAAACCCACATTATGGATCAGGTGACAATGATGAATTTATAGTTAAACGAGTAATTGCATTTGGTGGCGAGCGCGTAGTTATAGTTGACGGGCACTACATGGTCTATAACAAAGAACACCCCGAAGGGTTTAATCCTGACGACACAAATCACGGCGAACCAGGTAATCCGACGAGCGGTTCGGCCGACGTTATCGTGCCTAACGGCGAGCTCTTCGTGTCAGGTGATCACAGGCAGGGTAGCTACTCTTATGACTCCCGTAACGGATCTAGTGGACTTGGGACGATTCCACTTTATGACGTGGTTGGACCGGTCGGAATTAGAATTTTTCCGTTCGATAAAATTAGATTCTTTTAATTATTCAGATAAAAGTTTTTGGATTCGATCAAATTCTTTGTCGCTTGAAAACTTGATTATTAACTTGCCTTGACCTCTGGTATTTGTACTAATCATAACTTCAGTTCCAAGACGCTTTTTGATCTTATCAACCACAGGCTGGTGGATGTTTGTAACCATACTCTTTGGCGTTTTTGCGGTTGGTTTGCCCTGTTTCTTCAAATCAACCGTAAACTGTTCAATTTTGCGTGCACTCCATTCATCACGAATAATCAGTGGCAAAATTTCACTAACGGTTTGTTTATCAAGCCCGACTAACGGACGAGCCTGCCCTTCGGTAATCTTACCCGCAATCAATGCATCACGAGCATCATTAGGTAGTTTCAATAGTCTTAGAATATTGCTAACAGCGCTAACCGATCGATTTCCAACTCGTTTACCAATTTGTTCTAATGTAAGGTTAAATTGATC
>DAOMNR010000015.1:0-11411 GCA_035443865.1 Candidatus Saccharimonadota bacterium
AATGGTCGGCTCTATTCATGGTGGGCGCTGAGGGATTCGAACCCCCGACCCCCTCGGTGTAAACGAGGTGCTCTAGCCAGCTGAGCTAAGCGCCCTTGGTCATTGAACAGTTACGATTATATCACAACTTTTCATATTCAAAATGGTATACTTTGCACTATGAGATATGCTCTAAAACGCAAATACGAATGGTCTCCCAGTATTGCGTATAGCGTTGGCCTTATGACGAGCGATGGCTGTCTGCAGTCGGATGGAAGGCACCTAGACTTAACATCGATAGATATAGAACAGTTAACAAATTTTTCATTAGCAATTGGACGTAATTTACCAATTACCCCAAAACAGAACAAGTCCAAAACTAAAGCATATCGCATACAGTTTAGTGATGTTTCGTACTACGACTTCCTGCTAGATGTTGGACTTACCACCAGAAAAAGTCAAACAATTACACGGTTAAATATTCCTGATTTACACTACACACATTTCCTCCGTGGGTTATTTGATGGAGATGGCACAACATATGCATATCACGACCTCCGTTGGAAAAATAGCTACTTATATTACATAGGGTTTACAAGTGCCAGTAGGGCATTCTTGGAATATATATCTAACACAAACTCAACGTTAATAGGCACAAGCGGGAAATCGATAAGAAAAAGCGGCAATGCATACATACTAGGGTACGGCAAAAAGGATGCATACAAGATTTACGTTGCATTTTATAAAGATGCAGGTGGAATATTCTTATCTCGTAAGAAAACAAAGTTAGAAGCATTCGTTAAGCAAAATAATGATGTTATAATTTAAGGTGATGCGCGCGTGGTGGAATGGTAGACACGTTGGTCTGAGGGGTCAATGTTCGCAAGAACGTGGAGGTTCAAGTCCTCTCGCGCGCACCAAATCAATATTTTCTATAGCACTATGGGGTTTTATAGGCTGGCTGTGAACCCACAGACCAATCTACCACGTTACTATAACGATCGATTGGTGACACGAGCACTGCTGTGTCATCGTACGCCTTTATACTCTTACTGTGTACATATTGAGTGGTTGATTGATATAGTCCGATTGCGGGAATGTCATTTAACCACTGTTTGGCGAATGTAATATATTTAGCATTTCTAAGCGCCACATCTGATCGTGCCCTGGCAGTAAGCAATGCGTCGTCGCTAATAATATTTGAATAGTTTGATAGATTGGAACCTTGCGGTGTAGCTTGTGACGAATGCCAATATGCATAAACGTCAGGATCGGCACCAATATTTAACTGTGACAGTAACACATCATAATTTCGTTGCTGTAATACGTCTTGGGCCACGTTCTGGGTAGTGTCAGATAGGTCTATAACCTTTGATTCAACATCAATTCCAAGTTCGCGCCATTGTCCAGATATAATCTCTAGGACCCGCTCTAGCTCGTTATCTTTGGTGGCGACTACCGAAAGTTTTAACTGTTTACCGTCCTTCGATAGAACACCGGTAGAATCTTTTTTCCAACCATCATCGCTTAGTATCTTTTCTGCAGAAGCTTTGTTGTAACCAGGTGCAGTCGGCACGTCACCTGTAAGTTGACCGTTTGTAAATGGTAAATCTAGCGCTGGCATCTCAACTGGAAGCTTTTCTCTAATTGCTTCTGTGTTTGTTGCAAGTCTAAGTGCTCGACGAATATTAATATCTTTCAAATTATCGCTCTTTATGTTTAATAGCGCATATACACCCTTTTGCACAGGTGTGGTTACTACGTCATATCGTGCCTTATTGATGTCAGCGACATCAATAGACGTTAAGTCAGTAGCAGCATTTACCTCACTAAGCTTTAAGGCTCTTAGGATTGCTTCGGGTTGAGAGTATACATGTAATTGGAACCTAGCTAACTTCGGAACACCATTATAATACTGGTCGTTTCTGGCTAGGTGCACGACCTTACGGTCAGTGCTAGTTTCAACGTCCTGAGTGAACCGTAGTTTAAACGGGCCGCTACCAACTGGGTTTTGGCTGAATGAATTCTCCCTGATATTAACTGGTGGCACGTCGCCCAAAATATGTTCAGGCAATACAGGGAATGTTAGCACATGTTTAAACGCCGCATAGGGCGTTTTTAGAGTGAACTGCAAGGTCGTATCATCGACAACCTTCACTCCCACCTCATTCCAACCAGTGATAGTGCTTCGAACTGCCGGGTTCTTCATCAAATTTACCGTGAAAGCAACGTCTTTGGCACTAAGCAATATGCCATCATTCCATTTTACGTCGGGTCTGATTTTGACAATATAAACTGTGTTGTCTTTGTTGGTCGTAATGCTAGTTGCTAGGTCGTTACTGAGATGCCCGGTGTCATCATAATTTAACAATCTAGAAAACATCAGATACCCAGCCGAACGTTCAGCACTAGAACTAGCAAATATAGGGTTAAGTGTGTTCAGCGGCCCCAAGACCGCCTCAGCATATGTTCCATCAACCGCTGGAATATCAGTCCGATAACTTTGTTGATACCACATCAATTGTAGCCCGGCAGCAGCGATCAACAAGCCTACCCCTATTATCCAGCCTATGATATGCCGACTGGATTCGCGGGCATTCTTCCATCGTTTTATTATGAATCGATTCGCGTGCCTAACAGTCGCAGTTTCAACTTTGCGCATGCGTTTTGATAGACTACGCTTGTCTAAACTAAGTTTCGGTAACCGATACCACCTGTCACGGTCGTTTTCTGCCATGCATTAACCTTTATTTAAAGACGGGCAACAGTAGCCCAGCTAAAATCGATAGAACAAAAATTACAGCCAAAATAATCGTTACTTCGAATAAGTTCTTGTCTAGACCACGGCGAGTTGTATATAGCTCACCAGAACTACCAAACCCAGCGCCAAGCGAAGCGCCACGTTGTTGCAGCAAAATAGCTAGCACCATCAAAACCGCTGACCCTAATGTAATTATCTGTAAAATTCCGTCAATATTCATGTGTTTTCCTTATTAAACTTTGCCTGATTTAACAATCAGTCCGGCACTTACTATATAGTTTACCAGACTAAGTAACATTCCTGTTAGAATCGAGTTAAAGAACGACATCGAAATACCCGGTGCAAGTTTGAGCGATATATAAACCATTACACCGTTGACTATTAAAATAAACAGCCCTAGAGTCAACAAAATCGCTGGCAGCGAAAGCAGTACAATCAGAGGTTTTAGTAGTGTATTTACGACCGAGAATATAAGTCCGGCAAATAAAAACCCGACTACTCCAGCTGTTACCTCTACGTCATTATACCCAGTACCAAGTAAACGCACTGCCACCCAAAGGCCCAGTGAGTTTAAAAGCCACCTGAAAACAAAAACAGTAAATGGTCTAGTCATAATCTACTATTAATTATACCATCCTAGCGCCATGAAAAACTAATCTAGAACTATAATTCGGTCGCAAGCGTCCCACTAAGGTTTTCGTGTCCCGTGCCAGTTATTAATATGTCATCCTCAATTCGCACTCCAATACCCTCTTCTGGAATATAGATACCTGGCTCAACCGTAATTACCATATTGGGTAAAAACTTAACCGGAGATCCGAGTGAATCATGAACATCAATTCCCAGTCCATGACTAATTGCGTGAGGAAAATATCGCCTATAGTTTTTTTCGTCTTGAATTGATGACATAAGTTTTAAGCCGACTATGGCCTCCTTCATGATTTCATCAACTTTTGTCTGATAGCCAGAGATTAATAACCCAGGTTTTAAAAGTCCAATAATGCTTTTATGGACCTTCTCAACCGCCAGATGGACGCTTTCTTCACGTTCGCTAGGTGCTCCGAGTGAGTAGGTTCTGGTGATATCAGCGACATAGCCATCGACTCGAGCGCCGACGTCGATTAATATCAACCCATTTTTCTGCAATCTATCGTTATTGTCGCTATAGTGCAGGGTGCAGGCATTCTTACCGCTAGCTACAATTGGATCATATGCATGGCCGGCTGCTCCGTTTTTGCGGAAATGATAACTAAATTCTGCTTCGATTTCGTACTCATAGTTTAGTACCGGTAGTTTTGGTTTAACGATTCCAAATGCTTCGGTCGTTAATTTAATTGCCCTTCTTCGCATAGCTTCAATTTCAGCTGGCTGCTTAATAGCGCGCATTTTGGATATTTCTTCCCGACAATCCTGAACGTCATCAAAAATCCGTTTTAACATCGTCCACATTTTCTTCTGCGCCGGATTAATAACAAAGTCAAAATGCTTGGCATGTGGATGGTTTCCGAGTGTGTACACAGTTTTATGTTTTTTGGCTAAATCACCCAACATCACCATCGCTTCATCGTGCGACAAAACACCATCAACCCCACTTATATTCATTGCGTCATCAGACGACAGACTGCCGTCAAACACCCGGTGAGACTCCGACACCACTGGAGAGACTAGCCAACTTTTATTCGATATACCGTCAATAATCACCCACCAATCTGGCGCCTCAATCCCAGTTAAATACCAAAAATTAGCTTCTTGCTCAAATTGAAAGGATGCGTCGTTGCTACATTGCATAGACATATAAGCCGACAAAATAACTAAACCGCCACCAAGTTCATCAAGTAGCTTGTGTCGATTTGCAGTATAAAATTCTTTACCTATGCTCACTGGCACTACTTTACCATATGTATCTATTACAGTAAGTAGATATTATGTAGACACTTCGCTCGACCATGGACCCCAGCTGGAATTAGCATTTGAGCCTTTGCAATAGTACTGCCCAGCCCACAAAGTGTAGTATCCTCCACTTGCAGCCTCAAAATACCACTGTGATGTAGTTGTTGAACCCGTGTAATACTTGGTGGTTGGGCTGTTGTACCTAGCGCTCATCTGATAAATAGGTGTTGTTCCTGATGGACAGCTGGTAGAGGTAATCCAACCAGTTGCATAGTAATTATTAGGACAATATTGAGGATATTTAATCCATGAGCCAGCTGCACAGGTTCTAACTGCTCCAGGTTGACTGGCTGCTACACCTGGTGCTCCCGGGGTGCTCACAGTAGTAGTAGCGTTGGCGGTTGCCGAGGCGGCACTTGGAGTAGTGCCAACCAATGCATACACCCTAAAGTAGTAAGTTTTACCCTGGTTCAATCCAGTGGCTGCCCGGCTGGTTGCCGTAATTCCAGTTATACTGCTTGTTGAAGCTGGAGCAAAAGATACATCTGTAGAATATTCAAGAGTATAGGTATCTGCAACTGACACACTAGACCAACTTGCGGTGATCTGGGTTGATGAATTAGTCGTGGCCGAAATTGAGCCAGGAACTGGAACATAGGTGGTTGCATCAGCATACGACCATGGTCCATAAGTTCCACCCGCAACCGATTGACCACGAAAGTAATAGTGAACACCCGTCGAAAGACCACTTACAACTCGGGATGTTGTCGACTGCGAAATACCATGAATCGGCGTAAACGTACTAAACGCCTGATTAGTTGAGTAATCAATATTATACCCGTCAGTTGCCGAAGGGTCTTGGGTCCAGGTAAGCGTTATTTGTGAATTCGAATTAGCCACAGCACCTAGGCCCATACCAATAAATGCAGAAGTTGTCGCATACGCAGAAGACGACCAACTTGATGAACCACCACTGTTGACTGCTTTAACTCTAAAATAATAGGTTGTCGCACTAGCCAATCCCGTAACGTTAGCTGATGCACCAGTCGGCGTCGCTGCCACTTGCGTATCGCTAAATCCAGCGTCTGTCGCTCGTTCCAACACATAGCTATCTGCTCCTGTCGAAGTATTCCACGTTACATCAATAGAGGACGGAGAGGTGGTAGAGGCTACTAAACCGTTTGGCTGAGTTGGAGGATTTACTGGCGCTGGCCTCGACGCGCACGTTCCTTCTGTAGCAGTTAGTCTTGATGAGTCAATGTAGTATTCAAACCCACTAAATTCACTACTAGTGCCGTCGATACAGTACGTTGCACCGCTATCATAACTTCCTCCTGACAGCACCGTACCCTCACTCGGAGTAAAAGTATTCGGAACTGACGACGGATAGCCATTATTAAACGTACGATAATCTTCCATTGCGCTGGCGACATGTGTTAAATCACTTTTTACCTGCGATTCAACAGTAGATCTTTTCCAGTTTCCATAACCAACAGCTACGATTGTTGCCAAAATCCCAATTACGGCAATAACAACTATGATTTCGATAATTGTGAAACCATGAATTTGTCGAAGTTTACGATATTTACGCTGCATAAGCTTAATGACATTATAACGTTTGTACGTAAGAAATGACAAGTCTAGCCTTGGCTGGACCGATGGCCGCGATAATGTCATTTTCTGATGCAGTTTTGAGTGCGCGAATACTGCCAAATTTACGAATCAATTTTGATTTCGTTTTAGGCCCAATACCAGGAATCTCCTCTAGGCTACTAGCTGTTTGTTTTTGACGTTTTAATACAGTATGATAGCTAACCGCAAAGCGATGGGATTCGTCACGAATTCTTTGAAATAATTTCACAATATCAATGTAATTTGCATTGATTGGCGTATTGCCACGCAAATTCCCAGAATGCGACCCAGCATTCATCTGTCCAGCATGTAAATTAACGATGTAATAATCACCCGAACTTTCGACAGCTACACCAGGTTGGTCTTGACCAGTTAGTAATCTTAGAGTCGAAGTATCTATGTTTGAACGAGTTTTATGCACGATAATCTCTTCTTCTCGTTTAGCAACACTAACTACCGGAACCTTTAAATTGTGATCTTCTAGTGCTTTTATGGCAGAGTCTAGCTGACCTTTGCCGCCATCAATCAAAATTAAGCTTGGCGTCCCCCAATTTTTAATATTCTTGGGACTCGCACGACGCCAAATTGTTTCATACATACTAGCATAATCGTCATTTTGTTGTTTTGTCATTTTGAACTTACGGTATTCAGATCGATTACTAACACCATTAGAAAAAACAACCATGCTAGCAACGACGTTCGTACCACCCATGTGCGACACGTCATACCCCTCAATCCTAGATGGGATTTTGGGCAGTAACAACAAATCTCTTAAACCGCTCAGTGCTCTGTCCTTACTAATATCCATAAACTCTTTGTCACCAAACATTATTCGGCTTTGGAGTTCACGTAGATTGTTTATTTTGTTGCGTAGTTGTGCTGCTTTTTCAAAATCTTGTGACCTAGCAGCTCGTTTCATTTCACGCTCCAATTCGCTAACAATAGTTTTTCGTCCACCCTCCATGTAACGAATGAGTTTTCGTAAAATTTGCTTATATTCGTCACTCGTCGTCCCAATCGATGGGCTCAGTCCAATATGAACATCTAGGTCTGGACGTTCTGATTGTCGCGGTTCGTTCGTATAATACGGGAAAGCTTTTCGTAGATACCTAAGTGCCTTTTTGATTGCAAAACCGTTATAGTACGGGCCAAAATATTCAGCCTTATCATCTGCAGGATTGCGCGTGAAACTAACGTGCGGCCAATCGTCCTTCATATTAATACGCACATACAGAAGCGATTTGTCGTCCCTAAGCAAAATGTTGAAACGAGGCATGTAGCGTTTTACCATTTCGGATTCTAAGAATAGCGCATCAACTTCGCTTTCCGTTTCAATCCAATCGGTATCATCAATTTCAGCAACCAACGCTTTGGTTTTTACATCCATGTCACGTGTGTTTTGAAAATATTGTTTGACGCGATTTTTGAGGACTGCAGCCTTACCAACGTAAATAATCTCGCCATCAGCGGATTTATGAAAATACACGCCCGCAGAGCGTGGTAATGATTTAAGCTTCTGTTCGAGTTTTGTGTTCACGTCGTCTATTATACAGTGGCGCCGAGTTCTGCGCTCTGTCGACAAGTCTCGGTGTGATAAAGCAAATCAGGATTTTGCTTGCACTTCAGGCAAATCAACACCAAATCGTTACAATTAGCGTAGGCGCAGTTCTCATAATTATTAGTCGGACCATCGCAGTGACTACATTTGCCAATTGTTTTGGCGTGATCACTAAAATCTATCGTCATACGGTTATCAAAAACTCGCAGGCTACCTTCCCATAATCCGTCGTCGCCATAGGCTTCGCCGTATTTAACAATTCCACCATCCATTTGATAGACTTCCTTGAACCCACGATTAATCATAAGACTCGACAGTATCTCACACCTAATTCCGCCCGTACAGTATGTGACGACTGGTCTGTCTTTAAGACTGTCGTATTTACCACTTTCGAGTTCATTAATAAAATCATGAGTTGTATGCGTATCTGGTACAACGGCGTTTTTAAACTTACCAATCGCCGCCTCATGCGCGTTACGACCATCAAAAAACACGACATCGTCACCTTTTTCTTCGACTAATTTATGAACATCGCGCGGTTTTAGGTGCTTGCCGCCACCAACTACACCAGTTTCATCAACTCTAAGCTCATCCGTCGCCCTAAACGCCACTACTTCATCACGAACTTTCACGCTTAATTTAGGAAAGTCATCCCTAGACCCGTCACTCCATTTAAATACCGTACCTTTAAAACCAGGGTATTCTTTGGTTGCTTTGATGTATCGCTTGAGATCATCCATTTCGCCACCAACTGTACCGTTAAGTCCATGAGGTGAAATCAGAATTCGACCACGCAGATTCAACCCATCACAAAGCGCCTTTTGCCATAATTTGATAGCAACCGTATCTTTGATGGGCGTAAACTTGTAATAAAGTAATATTTTTTGCATCAAACTATATTATACTATATAATTCTATAGACTATGACCCCGTGAGGGTCCTCTTGTACGGCAAAAGCCCTTCAAACTAAAATGACAAGTAATTATAAAAAACAAAGGAGTAATTTTTGGGCACTAATCGACACACGTTAAAGCTTTATTGGGCTGAAATACGTCGACATAAGCTTAGCTTTTTCGGCATGCTTATTGGTATACCCATAGCAGCACTTTTTATCAATACAGCCCTGCCTTACTTTTTGTCATTAGCAGTGGGCACGCTAACTACAGGTGACTCGAATGCGCTTTGGCAATTTATCGCACTTGCGTCTGGTGCCGCAATTGTCGGAGTTATTCTCAATCTAGTCGGTTTTCAAAGCGCCATTCACCACGAAAGCCATGTTCGACGAGACCTAGCTAACCACACTATTGAAAAAATCCTAATAAAAGACCAGGACTTCTTTTCTAATCAAAAGATAGGAGCCTTAACTGGCAAGTTTATTGATTTTGTAAACGCCCATGTCGGCCTTCAAGACATATTCGTTATGGGAACGTTGTCATTCGTAATTAGCGTCGGTAGTGGAATCGCTATTATTTTCATGCACTCACCTCTACTTGGCTTTATTATACTTGGGCTCATCATAGGTCTGATTATTCAAATCCAAATTTCAATAAAAATCAGAAAACCGTATCGAACTGCTAGGAAAAAACTAGTGGGCGAAGTAAACGGTGCAATTGCAGATTCGATTGGTAACTCAATGATTGTCAAAACTTTCGCTGGGGAAAGTCACGAGCAATCAACCATATCCAAACTAACTGAGAAATACCGGAAGGTTTATCAAAAGGATTTCCGAATGATGTCAGTTGAGGGCTCACTTAGAATTTTGGTGATGTCGATTGTGCAAATTATTGCAGTGGCGATATTAGCCCAACTACTATTTAGCGGACAACTCGAACTAGGAGTAGCAATATTTACCATCGCCTACCTTCAGCGTATCGCTAGTCAGCTCTTTTCGCTGGGTGATATTATCAACGGTTACGACCGTCTATTCATCCAAGCTGCACCAATGACAGAAATTCTAATGCAAAGCGAATCTATCATCGACCAAACGGGCGCCAAAGATTTGTCGGTCAAACAAGGTAAAATTTTATTCTCAAATGTTAATTACTCATACCAGGATAGTCCTGACATTTTAGTGCTTAGTAATTTAACACTAGATATCGCCGATGGAGAAAAAGTTGGCTTGGTCGGAGCTTCTGGGGCGGGCAAAACAACAATTACTAAATTACTACTTAGGTTTGATGACGTATCGCATGGAGCAATTTATATTGATGGTCAAGATATCTCTCATGTAACCCAGACGAGTTTACGTAAGAACATATCGTACGTACCGCAAGAGCCAGCATTATTTCATAGGTCCTTAAAAGAAAACATCGCCTACGGTAACCTAAATGCAAACGACAAACAAGTACGTGCCGCAGCCAAGAAAGCCAACGCCCTAGACTTTATTAATAAACTGCCAGACAGACTTGATACGGTTGTTGGTGAACGTGGCGTTAAATTATCGGGCGGACAACGTCAACGCATTGCTATTGCTCGTGCAATCCTAAAAGATGCACCTATCTTGGTGCTAGACGAAGCCACCTCAGCACTCGACAGTGAAAGCGAGAAATTAATCCAGGACGCGCTAGTGAAGCTTATGAAAGGTAGAACCAGTATCGTAATCGCCCACCGCCTGTCGACTATCGCAAAACTTGATCGAATAATAGTTCTAGACGATGGTAAAATCATCGAAGAAGGCACTCATGCCAGTCTACTAAAACATGGTGGTAAGTATTCCAAACTATGGCAGCATCAATCTGGTGGGTTTATAGAGGGATAAAAAATCCCGCAAATTCATGCGGGATTTTAAGTACCAAGTCTAAGAACTATTTGGTCTCTGGTTCTGATTTTGGTTTTGCTTCAGACTTGTCACCCGACTCTGCGTCTTCGCTTGATTCTTCACCCTCAGGGACTTCACCATTTTCGGATTCTACTTCTGATTCGTCTTCAGCGTCTCCACCACTAGCTTCGTTAGCAGCCTGAAGTGCTGACGGTTCATAAACGTTAGCAATAACTAGCTCTAGATCCTGCTCATGGTCAGCAAACTCTACACCTTCGCCAAGCACAATATCTTTTACCATCAACTTATCTTCGTCCGTCGCTAGGTTCAAAATTGACATCTCAATAGATTCAGGCAGGTTTGCTGGAAGTGCTCTGACTTCAATATCTTCAATTGCCTGCAGCACAACTAGGCCTGCTCGCTCAGCGATACTCTCACCAATTCCGGTTAGGATAATTGGAACCTGAGTTACAATCTTTTCATCCTGCCTAATGGTATGGAAGGCAATATGTCGCACAGTGTGTTTAATTGGATCCATATCAATTGATTTAATGATTGCTAGTTTCTTTTTACCATCAACCACGACATCTATTGGAGTATGTCGGCCAGCCGCATGTGCAATTTTAGTAGTTTCAACAGCTGGAGATTGTGTTGAAATTGGGTCACTCGACCCACCATACACAACACTTGGGATAATGCCTTGTTTACGTAATTTCGCAACGTGTTTACCGCTGACAGTTCGCCCATCTAATTTAAGCGACATATTTACCATTTTTCAGTACTCCTTTTAAGCATTTCTGGATTTACATTCTATTATATCACTTAACTGCCCT
>DAOMNR010000016.1:0-6968 GCA_035443865.1 Candidatus Saccharimonadota bacterium
GAGTCTGGACCGTGTCTCAGTTCCAGTGTGACTGATCATCCTCTCAGACCAGTTAACGATCGTAGGCTTGGTGAGCCTTTACCTCACCAACTACCTAATCGTACGCAGGCCACTCCCAAAGCGGATAAATCCTTTAATCCGAAGACCATATGCGGCATTAGCTACCCTTTCGGGCAGTTATTCCTCACTTTGGGGCATGTTCCCACGCGTTACTCAGCCGTCCGCCGCTCGTCATCACTTCTCACTTCAGCTCGAAGTTACGGGATTAGGGATTAGGAAGTGGAAAAAAGATTTAGTCATAATTCCTATTTCCCAACCCCCAGTCTCCTTCGAACCAAGGTGAGAAGCATGTTACCGCTCGACTTGCATGTGTTAGGCGCGCCGCCAGCATTCATCCTGAGCCAGGATCAAACTCTCCATAAAAAAATGTATCGATAAATCGATACAATCATATACTCAATATCTCCTAAGAGATCCCACTTCCGCATTTAGCAAGAAACAAATAAATTTGAATCTGCGTCCAATTGGTCGTGACATAAACTGACGATGATTTGCACAACTAAATTGTTAAAGACCATTATCTGTTGCAACTCCACATTGTTTTGTTCAATTCGTGCGACCAGACTGGTATCCAGAATACCCCAATCCCTACTGATTAGTCAAGAGTATTATTCTGTTACCTTGTTGCAAAAAACACAACTAAGCCAATTGTCACACCCAAGACAGCACCCAGCAATACCTCAAGTGGCGTATGGCCCTGCGCAGCACGCGGTAAAGGTATATTGCTTTTTAGGTCTGTTAGTAATTTACGAAGAGCCAACCCCTGTTCACCCGATGATCGCCTAACTCTTATGGCATCGTGCATTACAATCAACGCAAACAATAAAGATACCCCAAACAAGCCACCACTGACACCGTCTATTAGTCCAATAACAGTTAAAAGTGCGAATGCGGCAGTTGTGTGTGCTGATGGCATTCCACCCGACCTCAGTAAATACACTTGTGCTGACTGTAGGTTCTCGCCTCTCAATCTACTAACAAAGTACTTTATGGCGTGAGAAATTAACCAACCTGCTGTTATAGCAATAATATATGGGGATATTAAATTCAGGTTGATCAACTACGCCTCTTCTTCTTTTTCTTCATCTTTTGTCTGCTCTGGCATTAATCCTAGCGAAGCAACCTTGTCGCCATCGCTCATACGCATAACACGCACACCCTGGGTTGTCCGACCCAAAGTAGGAATATCCTTTAGCCCAACCCTAATTGCCTGACCCTTATCAGATATAAGTAAAGCTTCGCTTGCATCTGGTTCAAGTGTTCGAACCGAAATAATAGGACCGGTCTTTGCAGTTACTACAGCAGCCTTAATACCCACACCACCACGCTTATGAGTCGGGAAGTTCGAAACCTTTGTAACTTTACCGTAGCCATTTTCGCTAATGACAAGTAATTTTTGACTATCATCGTCAACAATATCCATACCAACCACTTTGTCGTTAGGACGCAGCCTGACACCCCTTACACCCCTTGCAGTACGACCCATCGGACGAGCGTCTTTTTCATTAAACCTAATCGCTTGACCGGCTGAAGTTGATATAACTACGTCGTTCTCTCCTGACGTTTTCTGAATCCATCGTAGTTCGTCACCTTCATCTAGCTTAATGGCAATAAGGCCATTGGTTCGAATATTTGCGTAATCCTTGAGAGGTGTCTTTTTTATCGTACCCTTGATTGTTGACATAAAGAGGAACCCGTCTTCGCTTGCGTCTTTTTCATGCCTAATAATTGATGTGATTTTTTCTTCTGGCTGTAGTTGCAGTAAATTAACAGCAGCAACACCCTTAGCCGCCAAACTAGCAGCCGGAACTTCGTAAGCCTTTAGACGGAAGATACGACCCTTATTCGTAAAGAACAGCAGCCAATCATGTGTCGTTGCGGGAATTAGTTGATCAATAACATCCATCTCCTTGGTTGTCATACCACGCTTACCCTTACCTCCTCGATGTTGCCTGCGGTACTCACTAACGAGTGTCCGTTTAATGTAGTTCTCGGTTGTTAGTAATATGACCGAATCTTCTTCTGGTATCAACTCTTCGTCACTGAACTTACCGAGTTCACTATTAATCATCTTTGACCTACGCTCATCACCGTACTTTTCTTTCATTTCCAAAAGCTCTTCTTTGATAATGCGCAATATCTCGCTTTCGTTAGCAAGAATTTGCTCAAACTTAGCAATCATAGCTAATAGCTCCGCTAATTCACTTTCAATCTTATCGCGCTCTAACCCAGTCAAACGACGCAGCTGCATAGCTAGAATTGCCTGAGCTTGTATTTCAGATAGTCCAAATTTATTCATCAATCCCTCTTGGGCTATTTCAGATGTCTGACTTGCTCGAATCAACTTGATTACTTCATCAATATGATCAAGTGCAATTTTATATCCTTCTAGAATATGAGCGCGAGCTTTGGCTGCCTTTAATTCAAACTCTGTTCTGCGCCGCACCACGACTTGGCGATGCTTAATAAACTCTGTCAGAATTTCCTGTAATCCCAAAACTCTGGGTTGAATACCATCAACCAAAGCCAACATATTATAGTGGAAATTTGTCTGCATAGCGGTCATCTTGAACAATTGATTTAATATCTTTTTAGGGTACGAATCTTTGCGTAACTCAATTACGACACGTACTTTTCCGCGTGCACTTTCATCGCGTAAATCGCTTATGATTATTCTTTTGTCTTTATGTAGTTCTGCAATCTTCTCTATAAGTGTTGCTTTATTTACACCAAATGGCATTTCAGTGATGACAATTTGACTACGACCTTTTTTGGTTTCTTCAATCGTAGCAACAGCGCGAATAGTAACACTACCTCGTCCAGTTTGATACGCCTGACGCATCGGTGTGCCGCCATAAACAATTGCACCGGTTGGAAAGTCGGGCCCTTTAATGCGTTTTAATAAATCATCAAGCGTGTACTCTGGATTATCTATCATATAAACCGAAGCATCTACTACCTCTCCTAGGTTATGGGGTGGAATACTAGTCGCCATACCAACGGCAATACCAATTTGACCATTTAGTAAAATATTCGGTAGTTTTGATGGTAAAACAGAAGGTTCAATCTCTGAACCATCGTAATTTCCTCTAAAATCTACTGTTTCTTTGTCTAGGTCGGTAAGTAGTTCATTACCCGCCCTTCCGAGCCTTGCCTCTGTATAACGGCTAGCCGCAGCCGGATCTCCGTCCATTGAGCCAAAGTTACCCTGCCCATCAACTAACTTATAGCGCATTACCCAATCTTGTGCTAAACGCACCATTGAATCATAAATCGATAAATCACCATGGGGGTGATACTTACCCATTACATCACCGACGATACGCGCACTTTTACTAAACTTACTTCCTGGACGCAGATTTTGCTGACCCATAGAATACAAGATGCGACGATGAACCGGTTTAAGTCCGTCGCGCACGTCCGGTAGGGCACGTTCAATAATTACGCTCATCGAATATCTCAGGAAGCTATCTTCCATGATATTTTCCACTGTTCTATTTTCAACAACACGTGAATGTGTTTGAGTTAACACTTCTGGTTCATCAATTTCATCTGGTGTAATTTTGTCATCATTCATAATTATATATCCAGTTCCTCAACCTTAATAAACTTCGCCCGACTTTGAATAAAGCTTTTACGCAGATCTACTTGGTCGCCCATTAGCTTAGTAAAAATCGCATCCGCCTTCTCGGCATCTTCTACATTAACTTTTATCAAAACCCTATTCTCTGGGTTCATGGTTGTATCCCATAATTGCTCTGCGTCCATCTCGCCAAGACCCTTGTATCGCTGCAGAGGTGAAGTTAAGCCAGCTTGCTTGTTTCTATCAGCATCCTTATCAACAGCAACACCCCTATCTTTGCGTTCTTTTATTAAAGTATCGAGTATTTCTTCTTTCTCCTCGTCACTGTATGCATAATATTTCTTGGCACCAACTTTTAATAGAAATAGTGGTGGTTTTGCGAGATATACATAACCCTTGTCTACTACCTCTCGCATGTACCTGAACAAAAATGTCAGCAGTAGCGTCGCAATGTGACTACCGTCGACGTCTGCATCGGTCATGATTACAATTCGATGATACCGAAGGCCATTAATGTCGAATTGGTCACCAATTCCTACACCAAGTGCTTTAATTAGATTTACAATTTCGTTATTACCCAGCATCCTATCAAGACGTGCACGCTCAACGTTCAAAACCTTACCGCGAAGTGGCAAAATTGCTTGCGTTCGACTATCACGACCGCCCTTGGCAGAGCCTCCAGCCGAATCACCCTCCACAATATAAAGCTCGGACTCGGATGGATCCTTACTGGAGCAATCGGCTAATTTGCCAGGCAAACTCATGCCATCCAAAGCACCTTTTCGAATAACATTATCACGCGCTGCGCGTGCTGCCTTACGAGCGCGTGCTGCAAGAAGTGCTTTTCCGACAATTTTCTTGGCAATAGCCGGATTTTCTTCAAGATAATATGAAAAGTACTCGTTCATAACCTGTTCTACATAACGACGAACCTCAGGGTTACCGAGTTTATTTTTGGTCTGACCCTCAAATTGTGGGTCAGGTAACTTTACCAAGATGATAGCTGTTAATCCTTCACGAATATCATCGCCGCTCAGATTCTCTTCTTTTTCTTTTAGTAACCCACTTTTGCGAGCATAGTCATTTATCACCCTGGTTAGGGCTGACCTGAAGCCAATTAAGTGTGTACCCCCATCAGGAGTAAGGACGTTATTAGCAAATGGTTTTACAATCTCAACAAATGTATCATTATACTGAACCGCTACTTCAACCATTGAGTCTTCTACTTGGCGCTCGACATAGAATATCTTGTCTGCCACAATATCTTTACCGACATTTAGGTGTTTAACGTAGCTCTGAATTCCTCCCTCAAAATAAAACGCCTCTCGCTTTTTAGTCCTTTCATCACGAACAGACACATAAGCACCTTTTGTAAGATAAGCTTGATGGCGCAAATAATTAACAACCCACTCATAATCAAACTCAACACCTTCTTTAAAAATTGTCTCGTCTGGATAAAAGGTGATTGTCGTACCTTGTGGACGACTGGTTTTACCAAGCTTTTTAATATCACCCTGTGTGACACCGCGTATAAATTCAAGTCTATAAAGCTCGCCGCTATGAACGACTTCAGCAATAAACTTTTCAGATAGAGCGTTCACCACACTTGATCCTACACCGTGTAAGCCTGAAGATACCTTGTAACCTCCTCCCCCAAATTTTCCACCTGCGTGAAGGATAGTTAAAACGGTCTCCAGAGTACTTTTACCAGTTTTTGCGTGCTTATCGACCGGTATACCCCGCCCGTCGTCTGTTACCGTAACACCGCCGTCTTCCTGTAAGAGAACGTGGATTTTTGTTGCATAACCCGCAATCGCCTCATCAATTGAGTTATCGGCAATTTCCTTTATTAAATGATGTAGGCCCTCGGTGCCAGTGCTACCGATATACATTCCTGGACGCTTGCGAACTGGCTCTAGCCCTTCAAGTACCTGGATTTGAGACCCATCATAAGAACTATCTGTTTTTTGTTTAACCACTAGTAACTCCCTCGTTTGATTCCGACATGTAGCTATTTACAATATTACTATTATAGCGAACAATTTGTGTTCACTCAAGCTATTGCGCTGAACATATTTCTTATGCTAAAGTGTTCTACAAGAGGTATAACAAAAAATAAAAAACTATGTTTCGAAAAATAGTATCAAATCTACCGTTCAGTCCAGCGTTAGTTGGTCAGCTTGGCTTTTACGCAAAGCGACTACGTAAAGAAGAAGCAACCAGGCGAATTGGTCTAATTTTTGTTGTCCTAGCCCTTGTGGTTCAATCTTTGGCTGTATTTCAACCGCCTGAATCAGCTAATGCATCTAGTCCAAGAGACATGGTTGCTGGAGGCTTAGGCCTCGGCGCCAATAGATCGCTCAATAACTTTCTCGTACCCTATGACGCCAACACAAAACACCTCAAAGATACCATGAACTATGTCGGCATAACTAGAGCAGAAATCGCCGCCACTAAATTTACGTCTTGGATAGCTGGCGACAAGTTGTCCTGGGGGTTCGGTCCACGCTATAGCTATGCTCAAGGCGAAAGACAATACAGCATACCTGATGCAAATGGAAATACAGTAACGACTGTCTATTCTAGACCCCACAAACTATCTGAAGGACCTAACGCCCGTATATGGGGCTGGGTTGGTTATTCTAAAAAGGTTGGCTGGTTCGCCATTATGCAATCATGTGGCAACTTAGTTACCGACATTGTCCCACCACCGCCGCCGCCACCTAAATGTGTCGTTAACTCGGAAATTCTAGCCAGTAGTAAAGAATGCCAGCCATGTCCAGGAAACGAATCTTTATGGATTAGCGATAAATCGTGCATTCCTCACATAGAAAAATCAAAAACAGCAACAAACACCTCGCAAGGATTCATTGATGCGTCTACCAGGACTGCCCATGCTGGCGACCAAATTAGCTACACCATTAGTATCGCCAATACCGGACTTAGTCCAACCACAACGACGCTAGAGGAAAATCTGTCTGATGTCTTAGACTATGCCAGTCTAGTTGATAATGGTGGTGGAGTGTTAGACAAGGATACAAAAGTGTTGTCTTGGGGTAACGTAAAGCTAGACCCAGGCGCCAAACAAACTAGAACATTCGTTGTGCGGCTTCCGGATACCTTGCCTGCGACTGCACAGGGTAGTAGCGACAACGCATCTTATGACTGTATTATGACCAACACCTACGGTAATTCAATTGACATTAAAGTTGACTGTCCTGCTCCGAAAGTTATCGAAAAAGTTGTTAAAGAACTACCTCCTACTGGCCCAACTGAAAACATGATTTTCGCGGGTATAGTTCTGGCCGTTGCAACATTCTTTTAC
>DAOMNR010000016.1:7014-11281 GCA_035443865.1 Candidatus Saccharimonadota bacterium
CACGTCAAGTTCGCGAAGAAGTAAGATTAGTACGGCGTAACGTAAACGCTGGATCAATATAGAATTTACGATCTGAAAGGGTGGAATATGAGCAGTCCTGAACAATTAGATAACAAACAAGAGTCTAAGGTTGAATCCATCGAGGCTTCATCTGAACAACTTGAAAAAGTCAAAGACGATATCGAGAAACAGGCAGAGCTATCCGAAAGAGATGCGGATGCTGCTGCTGAACGGGCAAAGTCAGAAGCTCTTGAATCTGCCGCAAAAATAGAAACCGATAGTAACAAGGCAGAAAAACAACCAAAATCTACCAGTCGACGTGGACCTATTAGTAAAAAGCAAAAAAACGATAGCTACAAACGTACAATGAAACAAGTTCAAAGCGAACTGCCTCTAGTTAAACGTGTATTTAGCAAAGTGATACACAACAAGACTGTCGAGAAAGTTAGCGACGTAGTCGGTAGCACAGTCGCAAGACCTAATGCGGTATTATCCGGCGCAGTGTCAGCCTTCATACTAACACTAGCTGTGTATATAGTCGCCAAGACAATCGGCTACAGACTATCTGGTTTTGAAACAATCGCAGCGTTTATCGTAGGTTGGACCATCGGAATCCTATACGACTATCTTCGTATACTGATTACGGGTAAAAAACTCTAGACTTATCGAAGCTTTATGGATACTTCGTCATCTGACTTATCAGATGAATTAACTTGAAACTGGTCCCCAGTGTCTTTACTCACAATTTGCGAGACAATAGGTCCACCGCCGCTAGGACTCGGCTCGGTCTTATCTTGACCCCCCGCTACGCTATCATTATTAATTGGCGCGGCTGGGCCGCTAGACCCTGTCGATGCTATCTGCTGACGCTTAGCTAGCCATTCATCCAAAAACGAAGCCCCACCACCTCCAGGAGCACCCTGCGCAGGCCCCGTGCGTATTGTGTTCATTCTTTCTTGTTGAGCTTTCTTTAAAGCTTCCATCTTGGCTTTTTTGGCTGCGTCACCCGAACCAAGTCGCGTAAATATCTCTGACTCTACAACCGCACGAGGACGTCCATATTTTGCTGCGGACAACCGTTTTAATGCATCAGCTAATTGCGTATTAGACGCTCCCATCGGAGGGATAAGCGACATACTAAACGCTGCAGATGGGACACCGTTAATCATGACTGTCGTTATTGTCTGATAGTTAGGCAATTTGGTTAAATCTTCAGCATCAAATGTAGGCAAGAACTTCTTTTGTAGAACTTCCGCATCAGTTATACCAATTCGTCCACTAATTACTGTACCGATATTTCCTAAAATCGCCTCTCGGATATTATCTGTTAATTGTGTCATGAACTGATTAGCCAACACTAGGTTCAATCGATATTTTCTAGCCTCAGACAATATCGACTCAAAACTGTCAGTCGCAAAATTCTGAAACTCATCGACAAATAATGAAAAGTCTTCACGTTGATCCTCTGGTATGTTTGCCCTACCCATTGCAGCTGCCTGGAACTTCATTACGAAAACCATACCGAGTAGCTGAGAGTTAAGCTCACCTAGCCGACCTTTGGATAAATTAACAAGCAAAATTTTCTTGTTATCCATAATATCCCTTAAATTAAAACCGCTCTTGGTCTGGCCAATAACGTTTCGAAGTGTGTCATTCCCTAGGAACGCGCCGAATTTACTGGCGAACCAGCCCAAAATCTCACCCTTTGCAGAGTCGGGGGTCTGTGCCATTTCTTTGTTCCAAAAGTCTAACACTACTCTGTTAGTAATGTACTTCATCTTTTCATCAGTAAACGACTGATCGATGAATACCTGCTGGACATCTAGGAACGAGGAACCGGCTGGATCGCTCATCACGGTCTTGGCACCATTACGAAACCATGATTCAAAACGAGGACCAATTATACCCGTATGCCCCGGGTCGTACAGTTTATACAACATAGAAATTGATTCTTGAATTAAGAAATCTTGTTGATCTTCGGTTTCGAACTCAAACAAATTCAATCCGATAGGATTTTCCATATCGCTCGGGTTGAAGTAGATAACGTCTTCGACACGCTCTTTTGGAACCATTCCAAGTAACTTCTCGACGGAATCGCCGTGTGGGTCAATAAAAGCAAACCCCCGACCATCCATCATGTCTTGGAATGCCAAGTTTTCTAATAATCCGGACTTACCCGTACCGGTTTGACCAATCATATAAGTATGCCTACGACGGTCGTTTGGGCTAAGTCTAATCTGTTTTTTGACTCCACGAAACTCGTTATATCCAAGCAAAAATCCTTCTTCCATCGTTTGCGTTGGACCATCAACTTGTTTGGCCATCTGTCTCTGCACCTGAGATGTCGGAATACTGCTTTGATCTGGCAGATGGAATAGTGTTGCTAGTTCAACGCTATTTAAAATATTCTGAGTCACGCTTTGTGGAAAAAATCTAAATATATAAGCAGTAACAAGCTCTTCGATGTCTTTTGATATGCTAAATTTAAAGCCGTTGTTAGTTGTAGAATCAAATAAAGAAAAAGCTGCGATGATATTCTTTAATATCGCTTGCGACCTGGCTGTTGTGTTTGATGATACCACCACCCTAACTAATACCTCGTAACCCGGATGACGAGTTTTTTCCTCAATAGCTTCAACCAAACCCTGCTCAAGCGAAGACAATTGTTTGTCCTCGGGTTTTACCTCGGATGTTTCTGGCGGTTTCCAAAGTGCTCCCAGCAAATCTTTTGGGTTAAGTGTTGACCCGATGCTTGACTTCTTAACACCCTTATCTTTTTTGATTTGATTAGCTGTAAAAATAGAACTTTTAGTCCAACCCTCTGGTGCCGGCCTCATCAATAACTGAACCGATACACCGTCATCCTTAGTGACAGTAGAAAGAGCGTTCAAAAGTGCTCTGGCGGCGTCACGTTTTGACTCTTGATAGGTTGCTATTGGATAAACGAAACTCTTCTTAAGCGTAAACTCGCCACCAATTGTGCCACTAATTTTACCGGTCTGGCTAAAAATATTTTTATCTTCCACCTCTTCAAGTCTCGCTGATGGATAGGCAGATGCCACAGCTTGACGCACCACGTCAATCAACACCGTTGGAACAACTACGTAATAGTGCACTAAGCCATCGTGCGCAACTATCTCAAAAGATATATGTCGCTGCCCGTACATTCGACTCTTAAATCCCTTTTGTGTAGTACTAGAAATAATATTGTACATAACCTGAGCCTGAGACAACACCTCTTCAGTTACGTCGCGTTCATCTCGACCATTAGCCTCTAAGTCATCGCCCGAGGGTGGTATGTGAATGTATAAAGACACCATTTTGAGGCCGCGTTCGTAGTTCTTTGCCTCGCGAAGAGTTTTACGGTATTGCAAAAAAATAAACACAGACACCGAGATGCCCAAGATAAAAACAATACCTGCTGTAATCCAAAAACTCATTATACCTACCTATCCCCACTTAGTAGATTGCTAATCTGCCGCACCGAGTTCCCTTCCAAATCGCTTTTTAAGATAATCAACTTGAAGTTTATTAACTCGTTCCTCTTGCATGTATGGATCGTTCTTGGTTTCAGCAACTATTTTCTTTGCCTTATCAACCCATTCTTTCTCAATTAAATCGTCGTCTCCGGCAACTAATGGTGCGTCGACAGTAGTAGCTGTTGTATTATTGTCATCACTAACTTGATCGTCTATAACAGGTGTTGGTAAGGTTGTTGCAACTCCAACATCTGCTACTGCTGCACTGCTTTCGGCTCGTCTTTCAAATTGTTCTGCGCCTCTATCTATACCTACCTCAGGATTATTTAATTCGACCGACTTTTCGGGACTAAAAACACGCTCACTAAGAGGAGCAGCCTCTGGGCCTTGATGTGTCTTCGGAGATTCTGGTTTCATATCTGTAATTATACCATGACTTTATGAAGCATAAGCCTAATAATTTACCTGATCCTTTTTGCAACATAAATACAGCCAATAATAATAAAAAGTACTAGTAAAAGCAGTTCATATATTGTGATCTCGCCCACTGACTGAAACCCTATTAGCATTATCGGAGCAAAAGCAATGACGGTTGAGTAATTGTATGACATCTTTAGGGTAATAGGTGTAATCGGTTTCCTAGCCATAAAGATATGAGATAGCTTAGCAAAACCCCTACTTACGCCAAATAGTATGATCGTAGTTAAACCCAAAGACGACAGATAGGCAAAAACAAAAATAGCCAGAATACCAAAAGGGCCAGCTGTTGCTGGCGTTGTGACGTTGAG
>DAOMNR010000017.1:0-471 GCA_035443865.1 Candidatus Saccharimonadota bacterium
CGAAGAATCAGCTGGCTACCTAAAAGAGGGCGAAGAATTGGGCCTGCAGTCATTTGAAGGCACGATTATCAACGTTGAACTACCTAAAAATGTTTATCTAACGGTTACATATGCTGAAAATGTCACGAAAGGTGATACGTCCAGCAGTGTTCTAAAAGACGCTACTCTCGAAACAGGGCTAATTGTTAAAGTCCCAGCGTTTATAAAGAACGGCGACGTCATATCTGTCGATACGGCAACAGGTGAGTACCGCGAACGAAAAAAGGATTAAAAAATGTCAGAATCTCGCGAAAAAAGTTTCCTAGTCGTGGCTACCCCGGATCCAATTGAGCTTGGGCAAGAATTTCGTAAGATTCCGTTTCATATGACAGTTATAGGCTGGTTCTCTTTTCCAGACCATAGGCGCACTTTTCTTGATCATGCAATGTCAAATATCTTCCACGACCCAACGTTGTTCGAACGGGCAAAGGG
>DAOMNR010000017.1:505-4351 GCA_035443865.1 Candidatus Saccharimonadota bacterium
CGTAAAATATTGAATATTGATGATGCGCCGTGGATTGCACTTCATGCCTTGATTAAAACTATGGGCAAGTTTCCACCAGAGGATAAATTTAGTGATGTCTTCTCGCCACACATTACAGACACCGACAATCGTAAAGTTGGCTGGCACGAGAAGGTCGCATTTTCTTCTGTGGCATTATTTGCTAAAACAGCAGTTGACCCCATCAAATATGTTGAAGACGCGTATCAACTTAAACCAAAAGGCAAGTTAAGTGATTAAAACTCGACTAGATCAGGCTCTTGTATCACTTCGATTAACCTCTAGTCGTTCACAGGCGGAAAGTTATATCAAGCTCGGTAAGGTTACGGTTGATGGTCAGGTTATAAATAAACCTGGTTATTTTGTACGAACTGATTCCAAAATTTTACTAAATGCCGATGAGCAATATGTCAGTCGGGCTGGGTTAAAACTAGCATCGGTCGCGGATGTTTTCGGGTTACAATTCAAAGATAAAATCGTACTAGATGTCGGAAGCAGTACTGGTGGTTTTACGGATTACGCATTGCGCCATGGGGCCAAAAAAGTTTATGCAGTTGATGTTGGCACCGATCAACTACACCCAAGTCTAAGGCGCGATAAACGCATAGAATTACATGAAAAGACTGATATCAGGGACTTTTATATGAAAATTACACCTGATATTATCGTGATCGATGTTTCATTTATTAGCCTGCGCGAGATTTTACCACACCTATACAATCATTTATCTGACTCTTCGACTCAGGTTGTTGCTATGGTAAAACCACAGTTCGAAGCAGGTAAAGACCAAACGAACAAAGGAGTTATCAAAAACGATTCGGTCCGCCGCCAAATACTACGTGATTTCGAAGATTGGTCACGCCAATATTTCGTAATTGCCGACAAGCGTGACAGTGACGTAGCCGGTGCTAAAGGTAATCAAGAGCGATTTTATTTACTGAAACCACTTGATCGTTAGTGCCATAAATACTCATGCTTGCATCTGGGGTGACGGTTGCTATAGTTAATATAACTTTGTAAACACGGGAGAAGTTATGGCAAAAACTAAGAAATTTGAAACCGCAAGCTCATATACGTTACTGGACCCAAAAGTCCAGGAGGAGGCGACTCTACTAAATCAGGCATATGACCTAAGGGTGGGCGCTGATAAAAAAGAGAAAGATGCCGAGCAATTAAGGGGTGACCGATATCAAGAGTTTAATGATGAAGTTGTGGCTTTGATGGTCGAACAAGATATAATTGATAGTGACGAATTATTACGAAGATATTATTCTAGTATTTTAAAGTTGGACCAGTTTTCGCTTGAGACTGAACTTTTTAATAAAATGATGGATGTTCGAGCTAGGCTTAAGCCTGGTGTTTATGTAATGGACGCAAAGGATAGTGTTTGGAAAATTACTAAGAATAACGATAGTGGCGATGCAGACGTTAGGCCTATTCTGGGCTTTATCGAAACAGACAAGGCTCTTAATACCAGGACTGTAAGTCTACATTGGAGTGCTGTAGTTACAGAGAAAGATGAACGTGTCGATATTTTTGACAATACAATCGTAGGGAGAGAGGCGATTCTAAAAGAGTTTAATTTTCATATCGATTTGGTGAAAAATTATCCAGAAGCAATAGCTAGATACATAAGGGCGTACGAAAAACTTGGCGAATTAGATAAAGCTCAACGGTTTAAAGACATGGCTGTCGAATATTCAAAACAATTTCTGGAAGGTGCTGTTTTTGGGCATGGCATGTCTAATCCTGCGAGTGATATACCCTTACATCTAACAATACTTTCTGAGTTTGAAGAGCCAAAGTTCAATCAATTTCTCGATAGAATTAAAAAAGATGCAGCTCGAAACCTACACAGAAACCTTATAGAAGAAGTTATCAAGTATGTTGTCAGGACTAAAAAAGAGTCCAAAGGAGATATGTCACATCCGACAGCACTTGAAGTTGCGCAGGCTAGGGTGGGCTTTATCGAAGAAGGTGAATTACTATTGGCCGCCGAAGAACCGAATAGTTAGTTCAGGCTCGTTCAAACGTTAAATCTAAACTCGACTACGTCACCCGGTTGCATGATGTATTCTTTGCCCTCGGTGCGCATTTTGCCGAGTTTTTTGGCGTTTGTTTCTGAGCCTGCGTCAATCAAATCATCATAGTCGACAACTTGGGCGGCAATGAAACCACGCTCGAAATCGGTGTGTATTACGCCGGCTGCTTGTGGCGCAGTCGAGCCTTTTTTGATTGTCCAGGCGCGAACTTCTTTTGGTCCAGCCGTTAGGTAACTTTGTAGTCCCAAGATGTCATAGGCAGCATGAATCATTTGGCTCAGTCCGGTCTCTTTAACACCATAGCTTTCTAGCAACTCCTCGGCATCGGCCTCTGATAATTCTTTAATTTCGTCCTCTAATTGAGCGCATACAAAAATTGTTCGGGCTGGGCTAACTAGCCGCTGCAATTCAGCCTGTTTCGTTTCATTGCTTAACGTATTTTCGTCGACGTTAAAGGCATAAATTACTGGTTTTGCGGTCAGTAAATGTAAATCATAAATGTACTCTTCGTTAATGGACGGCAAGGCAGAAAGTGGTGTTCCACCATTTAGATGTCGCAGCAGAGTTTCTAGATATTCAGCCACTAATTTTTGTTTTGGAAATGCTTTTGATTCTTTAATGACTTTTGGTAAACGCGATTCGATAGTTTGGATATCTGCGAGTATTAATTCAGTATTTATAATTTCAATATCAGCCTTTGGATCTATGCGGTCTGATACGTGCACAATGTCGTCGTTTTCAAATGCTCTGACAATATGAACAATCGCATCGCACTGTCGAATATTGGCGAGGAACTTGTTGCCCAGACCCTCACCCTTACTAGCACCGGCTACAAGTCCAGCGATATCTACGAAAGTAACTGTCGCAGGTAAGAGTTTTTCTGATCCATAAAGCTTGGCAAGCTCGGCCAGTCGATTATCAGGCACCGCAACAATCCCGGTATTTGGTTCAATGGTAGCGAAAGGGTAATTAGCCGCCAAAATATTATTATTGGTTAGGGCGTTAAATAGTGTGGATTTACCTACATTTGGTAGTCCAACGATGCCGATTGATAGACTCATAACTAACATTCATTCTAGCAGACGCGCGTTGTATTCGCATAAGCACTATATTATACTTGTCATATTACTTATGAACAGGTTATTTAATAAAAAAATAGTTATAATTGCAATTATGTTAGCAGTGTTATTGACCGCTGGTGTGGTTTATGCTGTTTTTCTATACAAACCAATAGATAGTAACAATAGCTTGTCTGGCGATAGCACAAAAGATACAGACGGAGAGTCTAGATTTGCTCCACAAGTATCTAAGCTAGTTGCAAGTACGGTGGCTGCTGCGAATAGCGCAGCGACTGACGCTAACGATGTAGACGGTGGCGTTGCGATTTATGAGCAAGCAATAAAAAGCGTCGAGGATCCATCCGAAAAGGTTGCTTTATTGATTAAGCAGGCTGAATTTCTTTCTTCGCAGAATGATAATGTGGCGGCCCTTGCTGTTGCTTTAAGGGCGCAGAAACTTGGTGGTGACACTTTAGAGATATTGACAATGATAGGTGTGCTATACGAACTACAGGGCGACTATGTGGATGCTGCAGGCTATTATTACAAGACAGCTGACGTGTTGTCTAAGACACCTGGGGACGACAGTATTATAAACTTAAAGACAGAGGCAGACTACTACCGAGAAAAGGCTAAGCAGCTGGAGACACAGCAGTGAAGCGTATAAAGACGAGGTCACGTTTTTTAATTTTGACCATGCTAGCTATCGTAGTGTTCAGTTCTGCGTT
>DAOMNR010000017.1:4361-10133 GCA_035443865.1 Candidatus Saccharimonadota bacterium
GCTTGATTAATATTGATACTGCGAACGCTGCGGTTTGGGATGGGCGAAGTTGGAGATGGAATCGCTCTCATACTCAATACTACTCTCAGAGTTATTTCAGCGGGACGTATGACTATTCTATGGAGGGAAAGTATGGATATTATTCTGCCGTAGTACCGACGGCTAATCTTTTAAGGAGCGGGAGTGATGCTATACCGTCTAGCATTAATACGGTCGACGAGCTTGTGGATTATTTGAAAGCGTTAAATCGAACAGGTGGTAGTAGTATAGAGGCTCGCTGGAAAAGAGCTGGTTCGGCATTTGTAGTTCACAGTATGCTTGGTCGCAACGGCAATCAGGCTAATAGTAATGGTGGACGACACATATCAGACGCTACCTTCGAAAACTTACGTGACAGGTTAAACTCTGCAAAAAGTATAAACTGGAATACCGCCGCTAGTACAGATGGAATTAATACTGAATCCTCGTATAATTCAGACGTAGACGTTCAGGCCTATCGCCATACTAAGACAGATATAGCAATTGTGATTATTGATAGTAATAATAATTCATATAAACTTTTTAGGCATTGTGCCAACCCAGTGGGTGCATTGACCGGTATTGCCGAGTCTCCAAAAGATTACAACCTAACACCGTTAGTAAACGTGAATCGTCAATCGAGCGAATCGGGCGGGACTGTCAAGGTTACACCAGTAGTTAATAATTCAGGTCGTGTGAAAAGCTCTAATACATACTGGACTATATCAAGCATGGCCTATGCTCCTAATGCGTCTGTTCCAAATTCAATTAGCACTGATCAAAAAAATAGTGGTCCAGATCGTGCTTGTGATTACTATCGAAGTAGTGGGGCGCAAAATTGCGAAAATACTGTTAATGGCGTTGGGTCGTTTTCATTGGGTACGCCATCATTTTATACTTCCTCATCAGGCAGTTCGTTTGATACAAAAGATTTAATAGTTGGTGATTATGAAGTTGGAACAAGGGTTTGTTATGGTTTGTCTGTATTTTCTCGAAATGAAAAAACGGGTAGCGAGCAGACATGGGCGCACTCTATACCCATATGTCTAGTGGTGGGTAAGAAACCTAAAGTTCAGGTTTGGGGCGGTGATTTATTAGTGGGGCGGTATTTTATTGGCCAGACTCCATTAGGCCAGTCAAGTAATGTAACCGCTAGCGTTTCTATGAAGACAGTTTCAGGTGAGCAGCATGCCTTTGGTAGTTGGATAGAGTACGGAATTTTTAGCTCAGGTTCAATTACAGGTGTTGCGTCAGAGTCCGCTTTTAGCGGTCCGTCCGGTATGCTTGTTGGCGACCCAAGTAATGCATGCGATTATAGTCAATTATCTTTCACTAATGTTGACCCTAACTCTGCGAAGTGTAACGACATAGGTAACTATAGCTTGTCTGGTTCGATTCCTGATATTGGTAGCAATTTTCCGGTTAACTCATCCACAGCTAGGTTGCGCGTTGCGCCAGCATCAAACGACATTGTTGGACTAAACGGTGTTTATACCGCTGACGGTAATATTCACATTACGTCTAGTGGTGACATTTCAAAGGGGCGATGGATTGTGATAAACACCCCAGGTAGCATCGTTACGATTAATGGAAATATTACCTATACTCCTGAAACACTAAATAAACTAGAAGACATCCCACAGGTTATTATAGTCGCCAAAGACATCTTGATTGCCGGCAACGTTACTCGAGTAGATGCATGGTTGGTGGCGAGCGATACGGTTAACACATGCTCTAGCGTTAGCGAGACCGCAAGTCTTTCAGTCGAAATCTGTAACAACTCATTGATTGTAAACGGTCCAGTTATGGCGAGTAAGATATTTTTGCGCCGTACGGCTGGCTCTGGTACCGGCAACTCAAGCGGTGACCCTGCAGAGATATTTAATCTGCGAGCAGACGCATACCTATGGGCGGTCAACAGGTCGCTGAATCTTGGACGAGCGCAAACTATCTTTAATACTGAGCTACCGCCCAGGTTCTAATATTGAATTTTACCTTGCTTTTACGCTTGTGCTTTGAGTATAATGAAAGGTAATATGGCATTACTTAAAGGCGTGGGCGACTTTTTTGCACTAGATATCGGCACCAACGCGGTGCGTGTTGTTCAACTCGCCTCGGCTGGAGCTGACAAATGGAGTCTTCAACACTACGGCTATGCACCCGTTGACGAAAAGGTAACTAGTAGTGGTTCTGCTGAGGGCCAAAGGCGTCTTGGCGAAGCGATTATGACCGCAGTTGGTCAGAGTGGCATCAAGGAAAAGAATGTCGTGATTGGTTTGCCATCCAACAAGACTTTCACTACTGTAATTGAGATTCCTTCGATGGGAGAGGTTGAGCTGCGTAATACAATTAAGTATCAGATTGATCAGTATATTCCAATGGCAATTGATGAGACAAAGGTAGATTGGGCGCTACTTGGTCAGTCGCTACACGACCCAAAGCAGCAGGAAGTTCTGTTAGCTAGTACAGCTAATGCCTATGCCGAAGAACGACTGGAGTTTATCGAAGGCCTCGGCTTTAACGTAATTGCCGCTGAACCTGATCCTCTGGCGATGATTCGCTCACTATTGCCTAGCGGCGTTAGTGATGCTAGGTTGATCATTGACGTAGGCGAACAATCAACTGACCTTGCAATTACATATGGTGACACCCCCAGGTTGGTTCGTACAATCCCAACTGGCCTGCAGTCTTTGATTAAGGCAGCAGTACAGAATTTGAATGTCCAAGAAGACCAAGCGCGTCAATTTATTCTAAAGTTTGGACTAGCGCCAGACAGGCTAGAGGGTCAGGTTTATCGTGCAATTGAGGCGACATTAGATAATTTTGCAACTGAACTAGTGAAATCGATTAAGTTCTTTCAAGCTCGCTATCCTAATACGCCAGTTGGTGGTATTTTGCTGTCTGGATTCTCGGCTATTGTTCCGCAATTTGGTGAATACGTCACTGCCAAAACTGCTATTCCGTCGGCTGTTGCTAATCCGTGGCAAAAGGTTCGTGTTGCTCAATCCGATCAGCAACAGCTGGGTGGTATTGCGTCTGAGTTTGCAACTGTCATAGGCCTGGCTCAGAGGAGTAATGGATAATGATTGAAATTAATCTAGTTCCGGATGTAAAGCAAGAGCTCATCAAGGCGCAAAGAATTCGATCAACTGTTATTACTGCTTCGATTTTGATTGCGATTGCGTCGGCTGCCATTGTAACGCTACTTGCCATTTATGTTTTTGCTGTCCAGGCCGTAAGGAGTAGTATTGATGATTCCACAATTAAATCTGAAACTGCAAAATTAACTAGTGTTGAGGACTTGTCCAAGACCCTAACAATTCAAAATCAGTTGACGAAAATCTCAACATTAAATAGTAATAAAAAGATTGATTCACGTATTTTTGATGTTCTTGGAGCAGTCATTCCGCCGACACCAAACAACATTCAGATTTCTAATTTGGCACTAGACTCAGATGAAGGCACTATTGTAATTGAAGGTCAGGCACCGTCTGGTAGCTATGATACCGTGGAAACATTCAAAAAGACTGTTGAGGGTGCGAAAGTAGAGTTTACAGATGCCGACAGCAAGAAGCAGCAAGTAAAGATGGCGTCAAATATCGATATCACAAACACAAGTCTGGGAGAAGATTCGTCTGGCGCAAAGGTATTAAGGTTTACGATGACGTTTGAATATGCACCAGAATTATTTTCACCTGCATCCAAGAACGTTAAAGTTGTTATTACAACTGATGGTAACGTAACTGATTCATACCTGGGTGTTCCAAAGAGCATTTTTGCCGACAGAGCAACTGATGTAAAGGGGGGTGATTGATATGCAACCCAAAGATACAGCCATGCGCAAAAGAACACAGATACTAAAAGCTAATCGCGTCATGTTTGCGTGGGTGGCAATTGTTTCGGTAATCTTGGGATTTACGATTGTCGCTACGATATTCATGGTTCAAATGCTAATGTTTAACGAACGCGTTCTTCATGAAAAAGAAAAGACAATAACCATTCTTAAAACGAACAACGGTAATATTGATGAACTTGAGGCTCAGGTACGGGTACTTGATACTAATCAGGCCTTATCGACAGTCAAAGCTAATCCAAATGACCAAGCAATCCAGGTAATTTTGGACGCTCTGCCATCAGATAAAAATGAACTTGCTTTAGGTGCATCACTTCAAAAGAAATTACTTGCTGGTATACCAGGTTTGACTGTGAATACTGTTCAATTTGACCAATCTACCCAAAACTCAAATGTTCAAAATGCGGCAGGTAATACTGAATCTGGACCATTTGCTATTCCGTTTAGGCTATCAGTTAGTGGTGACGAAAACGCCCTTAAGCAGGCGCTGAGTAATCTTGAACGATCGATACGTACGATAGACATTACTTCGATTCAGATTGAGAGTCAGGGTGCTTCTAGGACTTTGACAATCCAGGCGAATGCATTTTATGAGCCGGCAGTTGTTGTAGCGTTAAAGGATAAGGTGATCAAATAATGAAAAAAACTGATGTAGCAATGATTGTTTTTATAGCCTCTATTAGTATATTGATTGCTTATTTTGTGGGCAAAGCTCTGTTTGGTGATGTTTATGACGGTAGCACCAAGGTTAAAACTATCGACAAAATCGATTCGTCTATTGTTGAACCAGACCCGGCGATATTTAACACCAATGCAATAAACCCAGCTGTCCAAGTGCAGGTGACTGGGACTGATACTGGTGGAACTGGAGCGGCTGATGTTAAAAAAGACCAATAATTTTATTTATAGTAGGTAAATTGTCATGGCACTCTTAACAGATGACATGCAAGGCAAACTCGTAAATCTGCTGGTAAGCGAGGGTTTAGTAACGGAGTCAATCTTAAAAGAGGCTCAATCTGAAGCTGCGACAGCTAACAAACCACTTCTTGGACTGTTGACTGAGAAGAATATTGTCGACGATGAGCTGTTGACGCACGCAATTGCACAGGTTTCGGGCGTTCCTTATGTTGATTTAACCAAAAGTATAATTGATCAGAGTATTTTAGGCTTGCTGCCCGAGGATATTGCAGAACGATTTATGGCAGTTCCGTTAGCGGAAGTTCAGAACCGCCTGGCTGTAGCCATGATCGACGCCAATAACGTTCAGGCGGTGGATTATTTAGCCAGTCGTATTGAAAGGCCACTAAAAGTATTTATGGCGTCTGAAGCAGGTGTTCGCCACGTGCTCGATCAGTACAAAACTGACCTATCGAGTGTTGACGAAGCTGCCGAAGCCAGCCAGGCCGAAGCCAGCCAGGATTCTGACAGTGACGTTAAGACTATTGTTCAAGATTCACCAATCAGCAAGGCACTTAGTACGATTTTGGAGTATGCGGTTAAATCTAGAGCAAGTGATGTCCATGTTGAACCGCTAGAGGGCTCCCTCAAAATTCGTAGCCGTGTTGACGGAGTGCTTCGCGAGATTATGCAGCTTCCAAAGAGTATCGAACCAGCTCTAGTCAGCCGAATAAAAATTTTATCCAATCTAAAAATTGATGAACACCGTGTACCCCAAGACGGTCAATTTACGGTTAGAGTTGCCAACAAAGAAGTTGATCTCCGTATTGCAATTAGTCCTGTAGTTTGGGGCGAACAGGTGGTTATTCGTCTGCTCGATAAGTCTGGTAATACTTTTGATATTGAAGAAATGGGATATGCCGGCCGAGCACTTAGGGCTATTAGGAAGGGTATTAGGCGCCCGAATGGAATGGTTCTAACGTCAGGTCCAACCGGTAGCGGTA
>DAOMNR010000018.1:0-246 GCA_035443865.1 Candidatus Saccharimonadota bacterium
TAAGTGGTTCGGCCACCAACCCGAACGCTACAGCGAATTTAAAACCAAATACCAAAAAGAACTAGACTCTAGTCCCGCATTCAAAGAATTAAAAGACATTGTATCGAAACACAAAAACGTAACATTGCTATATAGCGCCCACGATTCGGAACACAACCAAGCCACCGTACTGCTAGACTACCTAAAGTAACCCCCAGGCTTGAGTCTACACCCCAGTTAGTGTACAATCTGTACTGTTATTTAGTG
>DAOMNR010000018.1:260-8698 GCA_035443865.1 Candidatus Saccharimonadota bacterium
CGAAAACAGCCGGTTGCTGTTTGAGAGAAACCTTCCGATGAAAACTGCGTTTTCAATCGTGAAGTTTCGGGGTCGCGGAACGTGACCGAGTCCCGTACATTAATAATTAAATACTTTTTCTTGGCTTTAATGGGATGTCGCCAAGTGGTAAGGCATCGGCTTTTGGTGCCGACATTCGGGGGTTCGAATCCCTCCATCCCAGCCAAGAAAAAGTATTTAATCCCTCCGCCCCAGCCATATAAAAAGACTAGGCATTTGCTTGGTTTTTTTCTATAACTGAGACCGTAGGGTTCGAAGCCCCGGGTGGCATGAGGGGGTGAAGATTGCCGGTGGCAATCTGCAAGGACACCATCTGTAAGCGAGCTATGCTCGTTATCGTGAGTTGCGGGGTGAGAAAGTCCTGTGGACTTTCGCAAGGCCGGAAGTGCGACGGCACTGAGGCGGGGTCGACCAATTTGTCACCAGACAAATATGGGTGACGCGGAACGTGACCGAATCCCTCCGCTACAGCCAAAATAAACTGAATTACAACTAAACAAGTGTTCGTGCTAACGCATACTTATTTGATTTGATATGATAATCTTATGAACAAAAAACAACCTTCACCCGAAGTCACAAAACGTCTAAATCAGTGGGTTCGCCGAGCAAGACATGAACGATCAAAAGGCGTCTCAAACTATGTTTTAACTCGATCCATTCTTCGCTTAATAAGATATTCGGCTAACACCATCAATCCAACAACTAGACCACTAACCACAAAACTACCAATAACATCAATTGGGTGGTGAACACCAGCCATCACCCTAGAGATTCCAATTATTGCAGCCACAACAAGCACCCCAATGCCAATCTTCTTAGAGTACCTCAGTATCGTCCAACCAAGGAATGATGCCAGTAAAACATGATCTGAGGGAAAGCCGTTATCAGCAGCGTGCGGAATGAGTGGTGTAAAGTTCCCAACCACGAATGGTCTTGGGTTATACCACAGCATCGAAGCAACCTTAGCTAAGATTAACGATAAAATTCCACCAACTAATACGACCAAAATAAATTTCAAAATATCTTTTCGATTCTTGAATCGCCAAGCAACAAATATTGTAGCGATAATTGGAATCACAATAAAATACTTGGCAACAAAGATTATAAAAATATCCATTATTTCCCCTCAACAACTAATTCATTACGTATACTAACCGCCGATACAACGCCACCTAGCATAAGTAATATAGCACATATTATCATTCCGATATGAAACCCAGCCAAATCAACACTTGTACCGATAAAAATTCCGATAGCGGCAATTGCTAGTAATCCGGCAATTCGAGAAACAGCGTTATTAACGGCCGATCCAATCCCCGCCTGCGACTGTTTGATTGATCCAAGTATGGCAGATGTCAGCGGTGCGACCGTCATAGCTAGACCCAAACCAAATACAACTATTCCAGGCAGCAGCTGCGTAACATAATATGCCGGCACTTGTACCATCAGTAGCATTAGCGCACCGATACCACTTATAGTCGGCCCAACCGCCATAAAAAACCTGGGACCGTAAGTACCCGACAGCGCTCCGAATCGGGACGACAATGCTATTAATATCAATGTAATCGGAATAGACGCCATGCCGGCCGCCAGTGCCGAATATCCCGCCGCTTGCTGCAAGAATATAACTAACAAAAATCCCTGTAATGACAGCGCAGCATAAATCATAAACGTCGCTATATTGCCAAAACTAAAGTTCCGAACGCTAAATAGCGTCAGCGGCAACATCGGATTGGGCGTCCGACGTTCATGCATCAAAAACGCGACCATAGCAACTAGTCCAATACTAAACGTGCCATAAATTATCGGATTCGACCATCCATAATGACCCTGTTCAATCAGTGCATAGACAATTCCGCCTAGCGCCACGATTCCTAACCATATGCCCGTAAAGTCAATCCGACTCCTTTGACTAGTTACATTAGCAATTTCGGCCGATCGCAATAACCAAAGTGCCGCTACAATCGGAATAACATTGATAGCAAACACCAGTCGCCACGACACGAAATCAACCATCAATCCGCCAATTAATGGCCCAGCCACAAAGGCAACACTGGTCCAAGCAGTCCAAGTGCCAATTGCTTTCCCCTGGGCTTTACCCGAAAATGCGCTAATTATTAACGCTAGTGAGCACGGTACTAGTAGTGCTCCTGCAACGCCCTGTAAACCGCGAGCTAAAATCAAAAATACTCCTGTCGGCGCTATTGCGCACAGAATTGACGCTATCAAAAAGCCGTACAACCCAATCGTAATAATCTTTTTACGACCGAATATATCCGACAGCGATCCTGCCGCCAAAATCAACGTTCCTAGTGTAATCAAATAGGCGTCATTAACCCACTGCTGGGTCAGTAGTCCACCACCTAACTGTTCACTAATCGCAGGCAAAGCAACGCCAACGACCGAACCGTCTAAAAACGCCACAAACGAAGCCAAAATTGCAATAATCAAGATCAAGCGTTGGTGCCTATTCATATCATCAGTATACGCCCTGCTATCCTAGGCCAGAAACTAAATGTCGAGCCTGGAATAGGACTCGACATTTATATAGTCAGCTGATTTTTATTTTGTTGCTGCTGTAGCCGCTTTGGCCTTCTTGGTTGAACCCTGGAACTGTCCGCGAATTTCAAAAATGAAGTAAGCGCTAATCGCCAAGACGATTCCACCAAAGATGATACCCATGATTAGTGTCAGTACGCTAAATGACAAAACAATGTTGACGACAATCGCGACAGCATTAACTAACCAAGAAAGGAACAGTAGTGACCAGCCTTTCTTTTGTAGATTCTTGAGCGGATTAATTGCTAGTGCCAAAATCAAGACTGACACTGCACTAAATATTAGAGAAACTATTGCTGATACAAACCACATGCCTGTGTACGACTCTGCTACCAAAGCACCGTAATAGGTTGTGGTTGCGCCAATGAATGTCATCGCAGTGAAAATTCCACCTAGTGTCATCAACAGACCAATACCGCTCAGGATAACCCCGATTAGCACGATCCACCAAACATTAACACCTAGCCATTTTTGTCCCGCAGCTGGCAGATGAGGTACTGACTTTAACCATCCCCCAACCATATTTTCGATTTTGTTAACAAACTCCATAACCCTTACTCCTTACTCCTTCTTTAATACCTCAATCATACCTTGTTCGGTGTAAATCAACAACTATTTCTTATTATTTTTTGGCCACATACCCCAACTTGCCCAGGCAGCCAAAATTCCGATAGCAATAGCAATAAACGTTACCCACCATCCAGGCACTAGTTGGACTAATGTTCCTAACATACCAACATTTGAAATGGCGTTCACGGACATGTTAATCCAAAGTGAGATAAATACCCAAATAACAGGTACAATCCAGGTCATTACCATGCTCATTATTCTGGCCAACGGACTTAGTTTTAACCTAAGTAGAAACGGTAATGCGAATATCTCGGCAAAAATTAGTACCGCAATTAGCCAATTAGAAAACAGCACTCCGCCAGGCATACCCCAGCTTTCAGCCAAATTTAGCAAACCTTTGAATGTCAAAATCTGAGTCACTAGTAGTAATAGCAGTATTCCAACATATAAATATGCGATTTTTACGGTGTCTTTGGTTTTGGGTGGAGTTGGTTTGGTAGCTTTGACAAATAATCTCATAGCCCTAGTATACATCGTTCGCCCCTGTTTTCCACCAAATGTTGTTGATTTTGCAATTACGCTTGCGCTTTTTTAATTCTTACAGTAAAGTACCAATAAGCGAACGTTACAAAAAACAAACATAACTCCAAAAAAACATATGTTGTGTCGCTCGCTCTACGACATTCACCACAACAAGTGATGCGCTCTCTTTATGAGAGCGTTTTGCTTATTTAGACTTAAACGAATTTGCCTCGCGCCACTTGGCGATCTCGGCGTGATTACCACTAAGTAGTACGTCAGGAACTTTTAATCCGTTAAATTCAGACGGTTTAGTATATTGAGGAAACTCTAGTGTCTCACCGTCGCTAAAACTTTCAATCGCGGCACTATTCTCGCCACCAAGCACCCCTGGAATTAATCTGACGATACTGTCGATAATCGTCATTGCCGGCAGCTCGCCGCCAGTTAGCACATAATCACCAACGCTAATCTGTTCATCAACTAAGCTAAGTACTCGCTCGTCGTAGCCCTCGTAGCGCCCGCAGACAAAGATATAACCGTCATTCGCATCAGCCCACTGTTTAGCGGTTGCCTGCACCCAGCGCTGCCCACGTGGCGTCATTAGCACCACTTTTGCAGATGAGTCATAGGCTTTCGCATCCTTAATCGCCGCAAACAGAGGTTCGGGTTTCAATAACATACCGTCTCCTCCGCCGTATGGCGTATCATCAACCTGTTGCCTAGGACCAATTCCGAATTGACGCAGATTGACCATACGGAATTCAACCAACATTTGGTCTTGGGCTTTCCACATCATTGAGTTATTTAAAACTCCATCAAACATCTCTGGAAATAATGTAATTACTTGGATTTTTCTCATCAGTTACCATCATAACAAAAAACCGCCCAAGACGGGCGGTTTTTAACACATATAAGGCTCTCAACAATATACTTTGTTGCTCTCGCATTAGAGCTTCTCGCAGTTCAAAGGCATGTGCTTTGTACTAGTGGTTATTATAGCATAGCGAAATGAGTAACTACAAGACTTTTCGTGAAAAGAATTGTAGACCGAATGAGGCAGTGCTTCAAGCCCTGGAACAGGGGTTATATATCGAGGTCGTCTAATTCTGCAAGCTCTTCACGAGTCTTTTTTGAATAATCAGAGCTGTTATCCACAACCTCATCTGTTGAGTTCTCCGCAGGAGACTCATCCTCAGGAGTAGAATGCTCGCTTGTGTCGTCGCTTCGGGTCGACTCAGCAGGACGACTAGACTCATAGCGTTCGCGATCTTCGTCATTATTTGCAATTTTTAGATTATACCTAGCATCATTTTTGGTGCCAAGTGCGCGTAGTAATGTGCGTAAACTTTGAGCAGTAACGCCACGCTTGCCAATAACGCGCCCTAAATCTTCTGGATTAACAGTTAGTGTTAATAGAACACCTTTTTCGTCGATTAAGCGATCGACAACCACATCATCTGGATGTCCAACGAGTGATTTTACGATATATTCTATGAATTGTTGGTCTATTGTTGACATATTAGCCCTCCATAACCCCGTCTTACTTACTGGTACCGTGTAAATCTATTGTAGCACAAGCTATATTTCAACTATTCAGCTTTTTCTGGTTCAGCCGGAGTATCTTCGGCTGGAGTTTCTGTAGCCTCAGTTGGTTCTTCAACTGCAGGTTCCTCGGCTGGTGTGTCTTCGACAGGAGTTTCCTCAACCGGAGCTTCAACCGCTGGACGGTTTCGGCGAAGTTTTTCGGCGTGACGGATAGATTTAGTTTTGACGTCAGCTTTTTTGACCCACTTAGGCAGCTTAACACCTGCATCTGCTAGTAATTTAACGACACGTGGAGTAGGCTGAGCACCATTATCAAGGTACTTTTGCGCTAATTCCGCTTGGATATTAGCGACCTTGGTGTGTGGATTATAGCTACCAACGTAAGCAACAACACGACCACTAGATGGGTGACGACTTGCCTCTTGAACAGCTAAACGATAAGTTGCGTAGCCCTGACGACCGACGCGTTGCAAACGAATTGCGAGCATAAATGATACTTTTCCTTTTACTTCACTTTAAAAATTATTTACGACTTGTTCAAGTTTACACTGTTTGGCCCCTGATGTCAATCAAGCCGTTAACGAATCTTTAAAACCAGTCAACTCACTCGAAGAGCACACTTTTTAAAATAAACTCCGTATGGAGTTTATTTTAAGCGTTCGGCTGAAACCCTCGGGTACGCCTCGGATTTCACAGTCTCTTCTTGTGAGCTGACTAGTCTCAAAGATTCAGACTACTTTCCATACTTCTTTAAGGCAGCGGCGGCAGCAGCTTGTTGAGCAATTTGTTTACTGGTTCCACTACCCTTGCCCATGAGTTTTGAACCGACGTAAACACCTAATGTAAAAATCTTGTCGTGATCTGGACCGACCTCATCCATTAAACGGTATTGAGGAGTTTGGTTATCCTCGTGTTGAGCAACTTCCTGCAGATGAGACTTGGCGTCGCGCCAACTGCCAGACTCCAAAATCCCATCTAGTTTACTGATTATATGTTTATGGATAAACTTAGCCGCGTCGTCATAACCACGCTCCAAATAAATAGCACCAGTTACCGCCTCGAACGCGTTTGCTAAAATCTGCTGGCGGGCACGGTCACTACCATTCTTTTCGCCGCGACTCATTCGAACTAACGGTTCGTAACCCAATTTGGCTCCGGCCTCACCGATACTTTCGGTGCGTACCAAGGCTGCGCGCCAACTAGTCAAGATCCCTTCTGGTTCAGAGAAGTTATGAAATAAATAATCAGTCACGATTAGCTCTAGTACCGCATCGCCCAAAAACTCTAATCGTTCGTTGTGTTCGCTTACGCTTTTTTTGTGCTCGTTGACATAACTTCGATGTGTCAAAGCAGTAACAAGAAGTTGAATATCGTTGAATTCAAATCCTAGTTTCGCCTTTGCAAAGTCTTGATACGGAGCAATTTGCATTCCTGTCATATTATAGTTTCTCCTGTCTAATTCGTTTCATCGCCATTAGCATTAGCTTACCAATATCTTCATATTCTATTTTGTCTAATGCATCATTAAATTTAAACCATTTTATATCGTTCATCCACTCTTCTTTTTGAATCGCATCTGTGTCGCCCAGTGCTTTGACTAGATAAATCTGAGTGGTCATAAGTACTAACTTATCGACACGTCGATACCTAAAGTGTATTTTACCTAACCACCCTAATATCTCGGTCTGGTGCAGGCCTGCCTCTTCGCCTATTTCGCGTTTTGCAGTCTCTTGAGCAGTTTCGCCCTCCTCGATATGACCCTTTGGAATAGTCCAGCGATCTTTGGAGTCTTGAATTAACAAAATCTCAACGCCATTATTAGCGTCACGACGAAATACCACACCGCCAGCGGTTGGTTCGCGGACTATCTCTTGAATTGAAGGTTTCTTGCGATTAAAGTATTTTTTGAATTTATCAAACTGAGGTGGTTGCATCTGATTGTTCCCCTACAAGAGTTCGAAATGCGGTGCCAAGCACCCCATTAATGAACTTGCTTGAGTTATCAGAACCAAACGCTTTTGCCAGTTCAACCGCCTCATTTATTACCACTTTTGGTGGTACTTTTTTGGCTTGGTGTAATAGTTCATAAACACCAATCCTCAAAATGTTACGATCGATTCTAGCTATCTGACTAATTGGCCAATCTGGTGCAATAGGCTGTATTTTGGCATCCAGGTCATCCTGTTGCTTTAAAACCCCTTTGACCAGTTGTTCTACAAATCCCCGATCGTCAATAGCTGACTCGTATCTGTCCAGATTCCGAGCCAAGATATCATCAATACCAGCCGACGAGTCATCGGATTGAACCCGAAACTCATATTCGTATAGCGTTTGCAGTGCAACGATGCGACCGAGGTGGCGATTGGATGCCATAGCGTTTGATTCTTTCTTTGATTATTGTTTTAAGGTAACAGCAAAAATTACTTTGCTAGTGCTTTGCCAGTTTCTTTGCGAGTTGTTCGCGCTTTGACTGGAGATTTGGCGTTAACGCGACGAGCAAGCTCGAGACGAAGATGGCTGCGACGTAGACCGGTTTTGCGCGGGCTACTCTGTTTTTTCGGTTGTCCCATGTAAAGTACTCCTTTGTAGGTTTATATGTTAAAACTTAGGTTCATTATACTAGAAAACCACCCCGACCTCAAGGTTTATGTTATAACATTGACTTTTATTAGCATTAGTGGTATGATGAAAGAATGGATAACAACGAAACCACCACTAAAACAACAAAAAGACCTGATTTAATAACTAAATCCTTTAATGACGCTAGGTTTATGCAAGATTCTAGCGATAAATCTCGAGGTATGTTTTTTGAACAAACTGACAAATCAGCAGTTGAGGATAGTGCCACCCCGGAGACAAGAGTATCCGATAAGCGACGTAAGCGCTTAAATATCACCTTAACTGCACTGGCGTTAGCGTCCGTTACGGCTGGTGCTGCTGGCATTAACGCTCTGGAGGGCGGAAATTCAAACGGAGAGTTAAGGGGTGATATCGACGGTACCATTCAATCGCTGACGCTTAATCCGGAGGCTAATTTGCGTCATGATCCAAGCGCACAGTACGGCGAAAATGATAACTTGGTCCTGAACCTTGGCGCTACTGTTGAAATAAACGCTGTAAATGACATCAGAGTGTTAAACGACACCAACAACGGAACTTGGTATGGAATTCCAACTGCTGATATTAAAGAGGTCATTCCTAAT
>DAOMNR010000018.1:8708-9781 GCA_035443865.1 Candidatus Saccharimonadota bacterium
GCGACAAAGACAATATAATTTGGGTCAATGAACAAGGCGTCGCTCATATCGATAGATTACAGCTACCCACGGAATAGCCTAAACGACGATACTTACCAACCGACCAGGGACGTAAATCACCTTGGTCGGTTTTTTGTTGCCCACAAATATCGCAACGTTCTCGTTCTCTAACGCTAACTTCTCGACATCGTCTTTGCTGATGTCTTTATCGACGGTCAATTTAGCCCTTAGTTTACCGTTAACCTGCACAATGACCGTAATTGTGTCACTAACAATAAACTTATCGTCCCAATCGGGCCAATCAGTGTTCTGGAGTAGTTTTTCACCACCAAGCTCTTGGTTTAACTCTTCCCCTAAATGTGGCGCAAATGGTGAAATTAACTGACTAAGTGTCCGTAGGGCGTCAAGCCAAATTTCGTCCGAGAATCCCTCAACTTTTAATTTATATAGTTCATTTGTATATTCCATTAATGCCGAGATTGCTGTATTAAAGCTAAGCCGATTAATGTCGTCAGTAACTTTACGTGTAGTAGCATGTCTTAGTTTACGGACCGCATCATCATTGCCAATGAAATTCTTGTCTGATTCGATAAACTCTTGAGTTAACACCCAAACGCGGTTCAAAAACCGATAAACTCCGGCGATACCGCGTGAATCCCAGGCTGCATCCAGCTCAATCGGGCCCATAAATAGTACGTATGTACGCAAAGCGTCAGCCCCGTAGCCCTTATCGATTATATCCAGCGGATCAATCACATTGCCTAGACTTTTGCTCATCTTGCGACCGTCTTCGGCGTTAATGTAACCGTGATATACCAGCTTTTTAACTGGTTCTTTAAAGTCGGTTAAGCCCATGTCGTTAAAAACATGCGTCCAAAAACGAACATACAACAAATGCGCGACCGCGTGATCGCCACCGACATAGTAGTCGACTGGCGCCCAATAATTAGCTATGGCTGGATTCCAAGCTTGCTTATCATTTTTTGGATCGGTATAACGAAGTAAATACCAACTACTACAGGCATAGCCATCCATCGTATCGGTTTCACGTTTGGCTGGGCCGCCGCAAGTTG
>DAOMNR010000019.1:0-9169 GCA_035443865.1 Candidatus Saccharimonadota bacterium
AAAAATAAGTTAATAGATCAAAAAAGCCAGCATCAGCGTTCGGTCGAAACCTTAGGCGTATCTGGCAATGGTGATACCCGAATTGTAGCAAAAAACACGCAAAAAGTCAATAAATGGGGGCGAAAATAACATGACCACTATCCACGACAAACCAACCCGTGACAGACCGCGCGAAAAACTGCAGGCCAGGGGACCGGCAGCCTTGTCGGACTTTGAGTTATTACAAGCCTTAATCGGCAGTGGAAACAAACAAGCCGACGTAACCAAAATTGCCCGAAATACTCTAACGTTATTCAAACAGTACGGCGCCAATGTAACATACGAACAGCTTCAGCAGGTGACTGGCCTGGGACCCGCCCGCATTACCGAAATTTTATCCGCCCTCGAACTATCCAAACGCTACCTAATCGACAGTGAACAGCCAATTATCGATTCGCCCGAAAAGGCAGTTGAACAATTAGCCGACATCAGAGGCAAAAAACAAGAACACTTCGTCGTAATGACACTCGACGGCGCCAATCGTCTGATTGCTAAACGCACCATAACCATCGGCACCCTCACATCCAGCCTCGTCCATCCCCGCGAAGTCTTCGCCGACGCCATAACCGACCGCGCCGCGAGTATCATCGCGGCACATAATCACCCGAGCGGGAGTTTAGAGCCCAGCAACGCCGATAAACAGGTTACAGAACGGCTTACTGAGGCGGGAATACTAGTTGGAATCACAATGGTCGACCATATTATCGTTACCAAATATTCGTTTCACTCTATACATAGCGGATTATAGAATAATGAAGTATGTCTATATCGATGAAAGTGGAGAAACAGGTCGATCGAGCAAGTATATTATTTTTGCCAGCATAGAAACTGAATCACCGCGTCCGTTAGAAAAAGCGATCAAAAAAATATGGCGCGTCAAACCGCAGCTACACGCTCAGGGCGAATTGCATGCGCACACCGCAGATGATTCCACCAGAAAGCGTGTACTTTATGAGCTTATTGAACTAGATATTTTAATAAATTTTGTGATAATCAGAAAATCTAGTCAACGCCGCCCACTTAATGACGTATATTATCAAAAATTAGCCGACATGATCGCTAAGAATCATTCCGATGCACATGTTATCGTAATCGACAAAAAAGATACAAATAAAAAGCGAATTGAAACCATAAACAGGCTAGAACTACAAAAAGTTTTTAGCAATGTATCGTTTCAAGAATCCTACAGTGTTAAGCAACTACAAGCAGTAGATTTTGTCGCCTGGTCTTTGGGTCGTTTTTACGAACAGGGTGACAGTGAGTTTATGGATCTTATTACATCAAAGATAAATACAGACAACATTACTTAGATAAAAAGAATGCCCTTCGCTTTAGCGGACTGCCAACGGCAGACCAACGCGAAGGGTCCTACTTCGACACTAATTATATCACGCCCAGTTTTCAGGATCAATAATTTACTAACGGTGTAATAAATTGGGATTACATCTGATTGTGGAGTATAATATCAGGTAATACTCAAGCAATTCAGAAAGATACGGCATGAATATAAAAGACTTAGAAAAAAGCCTATGGGCGGCAGCAGATAAATTACGCGGCAATATTAATTCGTCTGACTACAAGTATGTCGTTTTGGGTCTGATTTTCCTGAAATATGTATCCGATGCTTTCACGATGCAGTACGATAAGGCCAAGTCAGAGAACTTTGATCCCGAGGATCGTGATTTTTACGCCCAAGACAATGTATTTTGGATCCCAAAAGAGGCCAGATGGAGTTATTTAGTAGATAACGCCAAACAACCCAATATCGGCGTTCTAGTTGACGAAGCGATGGAAGCAATCGAACGCGATAACCCCAGCCTCAAAGCCGTTCTACCGAAAAATTACGCCCGCGAAGCACTAGACAAGCGGCGACTAGGTGAATTGATCGACCTATTCACGAATATCAAGTTCGACTCAACCAGCGCCAAGGACCTGCTGGGTGAGGTCTACGAATACTTTATGGGTATGTTCGCCGACAACGAAGGCAAGCATGGTGGTGAATTCTACACGCCTCGTTCTATCGTTAAATTACTGGTTGAAATGTTAGAACCGTATAATGGCCGTGTTTATGACCCTGCCTGTGGCAGTGGCGGTATGTTTGTTTGGAGTGAAAAGTTCGTTGATGAGCACGCCGGCAAAATCAGCGATATCGCTGTCTATGGACAAGAGCTTAACGAAACAACTTGGCGCCTGGCCAAAATGAATATGGCGATTCGCGGCATCGATGCTGATATTCGTCGTGGTGACACATTGATGAGTGATCAACATCCTGATCTAAAGGCCGATTACATTATGGCCAACCCACCATTTAACATTAGTGATTGGGGCCAAGAGCACCTACTAGACGACATCCGTTGGAAATATGGCGTACCACCCAAAGGCAACGCCAACTATGCCTGGATACAGCACTTTATCCATCACTTATCACCCAAAGGTACGGCTGGTTTTGTACTAGCTAACGGCAGCATGAGCAGCCAAAGCTCGGGCGAAGGCGATATCCGTCGCAAGATCGTCGAAGCCGATTTGGTTGATGCAATAGTAACATTACCGAGCCAGCTATTCTTTAACGTCGCTATTCCGTGTGTTTTATGGTTCGTATCGCGCGATCGTTCGAATCGCAGCGGAAAGACATTGTTTATCGATGGCCGCAACCTAGGTAAAATGATCAATCGTCGTAATCGTGAGCTAACACCCGAAGATATCGCCAAAGTCACCGAAACTTACCACAACTTCAAGACTCAAAGCAGCGAATACGCGGACGTACCGGGTTTTGCCAAAGTCGCCTCGATTGATGAAATTAAGGAACATGACTTCGTACTGACACCTGGCCGCTATGTTGGCGCCGAGGAAGTCGAAGATGATGACGAAGAATTTGCTGAAAAGATGACACGACTAACCAATGAACTAAACGACCAATTCACCAAATCTCATGAACTCGAGCAAAAAATTAAAGAAAACCTAGAGAGAATCGATGCGTAAGGATGTGTCAAGAAATGATGAGTAGCGCTGCAGCAATTATAACTGCCCTAACGCCACTACTGGTCGGAGTGTTGGCTGCAACCGCTTCTTTGGCTGGCGTGCACATCAACAATAAGCGCCAAGACAAACGTGCACTATACGATAGCCGCGCCGAGTCTGTATCTAAATTGTTTGCCTCTATCAATAAGTCCGAGAGAAATCTTCTAAAAATTAAACTGCTCCTAGAGTCTAGAGAAGATGTAACTCAGGCACTGCAAGATTCACTAGATACTGTCAAAGAAATATCTACTGAGTATGACAAAAGCTCTATATTCTTCCCAACATCAATCGCTCAAGTGATAGATTCTATCCTATTTAATATATCAGCCACAACCGCCGAAATACTTATTGACAAGAAAGAAGATAGTTCCTTGGAAAACGTAACAAAATCACTGGAGCAATTAAGATCCGACAAAAAAGAACTGCGTGAAGTTTTTCAGATAATGATGGGAATTAAAAAATGATCAATGTTACTAGGCGCGCGCTTTATTTCATGAAATCACCTGCTTTTCTGCTATGGGCACTAGTGGTCATAGTCGCGGTCTCCATTGTTGCCGTCTCTTACTCATGGAGCTTATCGATCGATCAGATTCTAAGTGTTTCCGTTGCCGCTTTGGCGTTTCCACTTGCTTTTCTGACCCAGTATGCTATTTTAAGGGAAAATAAAAAACAAGAGCTAAGGCTTGCATCGTACAGTAGGCTTCAAGAGACTACAAGAGAATTATCTAGCTCTTTATCCACTCTAGCTGCCTCCTCTCTCGACGAGTGGAATAAGGTGACTGAAAGGCTCATGAACATCCTAAGGGCAGCTGCAAACTTCACGAATAACTACCATACCTACGAAATGGTATTTAAACCACTCGAAGATGAGTTTAGGTATGTCCACTTTTCCTCACAAAAACTAACCGGCATACTATCAACCGTAAATGTAAATATCAATGAACAGCGAAACAGCGTTCGTGGTTACACTGCTGACGACACTGATGACCTCTTAAAATATAAGGTATGCAAAGAGTTAGCTGATGATATATTGATGTACTTATACGATCTAGAGAAAGATTCTATAAAAGAATTGCGTTTCGATAGTTTATTTAGCGTTGTGATCGAAAATCGAAAACCACTCGATAAAAAATATAGAACTCTCAGGCAAGTAGCGACCAAGAAGGCTATTAAAAGATTAAAAAAAGAGATCTTATCGGAGGGTAAGAAATGACCCAGACTGTTTCGCTTGCCAATGCGATAACTCTTCAGCGTGGGTTTGATTTGCCAACTCCTCAACGTCAACCTGGAGAATACCCGGTTGTAACATCTACTGGCATGGCGACAACTCATAACGAATTCAAGGTTAAAGGTCCAGGGGTGGTGATTGGCCGCTCGGGAAGTATTGGCGGCGGACAGTATATTGCGGATGATTTTTGGCCGCTTAATACTACGCTGTGGGTTAAGGATTTCAAGGGCAACAACGAGAAATTTATTGACTATCTGCTCAAATCTCTTGATTTTTCAAGCTTCAATGCTGGGGCAGCAGTGCCCACTCTAAATCGCAATCATTTGTCGGCGCTAAAAGTACACATTCCAAACCGTGGCGAACAAGATAAAATCGTCAACATCCTAAGCACGCTGGATGAAAAAATCGAACTCAATCGAAAAATGAACGATAAGCTCGAACAGATAGGGCAGGCACTTTTCAAACACTATTTCATCACCAATCCCGCCGCGAGGGAATGGAAGAAAGGCAAGTTTTCTGATATTGCTGATGTCTTAACTGGAAAAGGCTCAACTAAATCACAGCTGTCCGAGAACGGAATAGTTCCACTCTATGGAGCAAATGGAATAATGGGAACTTCAGAAGATTATCTATATGACGAATCGCTTGTAATTACAGGTAGGGTTGGAACGCTTGGAAAAGTTAGGGCAGTATCTGGCCCCGTGTGGCTTTCAGACAATGTACTAATTATGCGACCTAGGGGTAGTGTATTTGGGTTTATGTATCATCTAGCTAAGTCTTTTGATTATGTTTCAATGAATAGAGGTAGTAGCCAGCCACTAGTAACACAAACTGATCTTAAGAATAAGCCGATCGTAATTCCAGATACAAAAACCCTCGATCTATTCGAGAGTCAGTTTAGCGTGTTACGTGCGCGGCAAGAAAAAAACGAAAAAGAAATCCAAACCCTAACCACCCTCCGCGACACCCTACTCCCACGATTAATTTCCGGAAAGGTAAAGGTATGAGCGAACAGGGGATACTATTCATATGCGGACTTGTGGTTGCTTTAGTTGCGTATTTTTCAAAGAATTTTATCTTTGATCAACTGCTTGTCTATAGAAAGACTGTTGGTAGAGTAAAGAATAGGCTGAGGTATCATGCAGGAATTATCACAAACGATGTGTTTCCTCCTGAGATTACGGACCCAATTAGGATTGAACTACGCCAACTCAGTTGTGACTTAGACGAGTGTTACTATGCTATACCGTTTGTACGAAAACTTCATAAGGTATATTTCGTACCCTCACCAAACGATTTTGATAAGGCCGCAAGTCAATTAATATTTTTATCAAACAACACAGGACGCAAGAACAGCGTAGATAAAAATGATGAGGCTATGAACAAAATCCTTGCTGCGCTAAAATTAGAAAGAAAATAATGACCGAAGATCAAATCGAACAAAACGTCCTCGAAACTCTCCGCCAGATAGGTTGGCAGGTATTAAACGGTCCAGAAATCGGCCCTGACGGTTCAGGCGAACGTGATTATCATGACACTGTATTAAACGACAGGTTAGCTGGCGCGTTAATACGACTAAATCCACACATCCCACAACCGGCGCTCGATGAGGCGTTCAAAAAGATCGTCCGTATCAGCGAACCAACACTACTCGAAAACAACCAGGCATTTCATAAACTACTGGTCGACGGTGTATCGGTACAGTATCGTAGCGCCTCAGGCGAATTAAAATACGATCAAGTACGAATCATTGATTTTGATAATCCCGACAACAACGAATTCATCGCTATTAATCAATTGACAATTTTGCAGGGCGACTATCACCGTCGACCCGACGTCGTATTGTTCGTAAATGGCCTGCCGTTGGTATTAATGGAACTTAAGAACGCCGCTGACAGCAAGGCCGACCTTGCGGCAGCTTATCGTCAAATTCAAACTTATAAACGCGAAGTTAGCGACCTTTTCCGATTTAACGAACTTTGTATTACCAGCGATGGTATCGAAGCCGAAATGGGCACAATTACTAGTTCACTCGAACGTATGATGCCATGGAAAACGATCGACGGCGAAAAAGAAGTCGGACGCGTGCCTATGTTGGACGTTTTGGCGCGCGGAGTTTGCGACAAATCCCGACTACTCGACATAATTCAAAACTTTATCGTCTTTGAGCGCGATGACAAAGACGATGCAAAAGTTATTAAAAAAGTCGCCGCCTATCATCAATACTGGGTAGTCAACAAAGCACTTAGGAGTACATTAAAAGCCAGCGCCGAAGATGGTAATCAACGCGCCGGTGTCGTCTGGCACACCCAAGGCTCAGGCAAATCGCTCAGCATGGTTTTTTACACTGGTAAAATGATGCGTGACCGCGAGCTACATAACCCAACTATCGTCGTCGTAACCGACCGTAATGACCTAGACGGCCAGTTATTTGGTACATTCAGTGCTTGTCGCGATCTACTGGGTGAGGACCCCAAACAGGCTGGTAATCGATCTGAACTACGACAGCTACTAGACCGTAATTCCGGCGGAATAATCTTTACGACTATCCAAAAGTTTTCGCCAGACGGCGAAGAAGATACGTTGCCCGTGTTAACTGACCGACGCAACGTCATCGTTATGGCCGATGAAGCCCACCGTAGTCAATATGGGCTAAAGGCGCGTATTCGTGAAAGCGACGCACATTTAGTGTATGGCTATGCCAAATACATGCGCGACGCGCTGCCGGGCGCTAGTTATATTGGATTCACCGGTACGCCAATTGAATCTGATGACAAATCGACGCCAGCTGTATTCGGTGATTATGTTGATATTTATGATGTCAAACAAGCAGTTGAGGACGGCGCGACCGTCCCGATATACTACGAAAGCCGACTTGTTGACCTGGGAATGGACGAATCCACTAAACAATGGCTCGACAAAGAAGTCGACGAACTGCTAGAAGGCGAGGAAGACTCGCGCCAAGGTCAGCTAAAGGCAGAGTACGCCCAAAAAGAGGCCATTGTCGGTAACGCCGAACGCCTCAACACAATCGCACTCGATATTATCGAACATTTTGAGGCCCGACAAAGCGCGCTAGGCGGCAAGGGCATGATCGTAACAATGAGTCGTGCTATCGCCGTAGAGTTATATGAAAAGGTCGTTGCGTATCGCCCAGAATGGCATAGTGATGATGACGGCGAGGGTAATATAAAAGTTATTATCACCGGATCGGCCAGTGACCCACAGCACCTGCAGCCACACATTCGCAACAAACAACGCATCAAAGCAATCGAAAAGCGTATCAAAAATCCAGATGACAAACTAGAACTAGTTATCGTATGTGACATGTGGCTGACCGGCTTTGACGTTCCTAGTATGCACACCATGTACTTAGACAAACCACTAAAAGGCCACAACCTTATGCAGGCTATTGCGCGCGTTAACCGTGTCTGGCCAGGCAAAACCGGTGGTTTAGTCGTCGACTACCTAGGCGTTGCCGGTGCCTTGCGCGATGCGATGGCAGATTACACACGTAGCGGCGGTGAAGGCGCACCACAGCTAGATATTGCCGAAGCCGTAGCACAAATGAGAATGCGCTATGAAGTAGTTCGAGATCTATTCGGACAATTTGACTACAAACGATACTTTAGCGCCCCAACTAATCAGCAGCTTCAGATCATTCTTGATGCCGAAGATTACATTTTAGGAATTGATGACGGTGAAAAACGTATCAGACAGCACGTACTAGAACTAAGCAAGGCATTCGCTCTCGCTATGCCGCAACCCGAAGCGCTTGAAATTCGTGAAGAAGTTGCGTTCTTCCAGGCAATCAAAGCCCGTATCGAAAAGGTGACCGCACGAAGTAATGTTATATCTGACGAAGAATACCGCACAGCTTTGAAACAAATTGTTGACAAAGCAATCGCCCCAATCGGAGTGGTTGATATATTCGAAGCAGCGGGACTGGCTAAGCCAGAAATATCAGTCCTCAGCGATGAGTTCTTTGCCGAAATTAGAAATATGGAACGCAAGAACCTGGCTGTTGAGGCACTCCGAAAGCTACTCAATGATGAAGTAAAGGCAAAGTTTAGTAAAAACGCCGTCAAAGACACCAAATTTTCTGACATGTTAAACGACGCCTTGAACCGCTACAAAAACGGCACCGTCGAAGCCGCCCAAGTAATTGAAGAGTTAATCGCAATAGGTAAAGAAATCCGTACTGCCGCCAAAGAGGGCGAAGTCGAAGGCTTGACCGAAGACGAAGTAGTGTTCTATGACGCACTGGTCGCTAACGGTAGCGCCGCCGAAGTTATGGACGACGAGCAACTACGTGAAATTGCTAAATTATTAGTTGAACAAATTCGACGTGATGCATCGATCGATTGGCAGTTCCGTACCAGCGTGCAGGCAAAATTACGCATCAACGTCAAAAAAACGTTGGCAAAATACGGCTATCCGCCAGATCAACAAGCAATTGCAACCGACCTAGTTCTTGAACAAGCCAAACGCTATGGTAACGAGTGGAGCCAGCGTGATAAATACGATGGAGCAAGTTTAATAGACTAATTGTCGCTTAAGACTGCTTGATGTCGCGAGTTGAATCCAGTGGTTCGCGCAAACTCTTAATCATTCGAATCAATACCATCGAAAAGTAGTAAAAAGTAAAAATCGAAATAGATAAACCAAATAATTGCATCACATACGTCTCTCAAAGCTTATAAGTATATTGTATCATACTTATGCTAATAAGTCAATACTAAGTATCTGAATTCTTGGCCGAACCGTTATGCCAAGTCCCGCAGTGTGGACAAATATATTGTTTTAATCCAGGCGCAGGCGCTGACAGTTCAGCGTCTAGCTTGGTTTTGTAGCGGCGTTTTTTCTTGTCACCAACCGTGCAAT
>DAOMNR010000020.1:0-8892 GCA_035443865.1 Candidatus Saccharimonadota bacterium
TAGCGAGTCATTAATCAATGACCACTCCTAAAAAGTCACTTGGTCAACATTGGTTGCATGATCGAGATGTTCTAGCTCATATCGCAGATTGTGCCGAAATAGATAAAAACGATACTGTACTCGAGATTGGTCCAGGCTTAGGGACATTAACTAGCGAACTTTTGCGTCGAGCAGGTAAGGTGATTGCGGTTGAATTTGACCCAGAACTAGCGCACAAACTCCCCTCTCAATTTCCAGGTAAGAACCTTGATGTAGTGACGAGCGATATCTTGTCATACAACTTATCTGATTTACCGATAGGATATAAGGTTGTCGCTAATGTCCCCTACTACATCACTAGTAAAATCGTGCAGATGTTAATGACGGCCACAAATAAGCCGAGTATTGCGGTGCTACTAGTCCAAAAAGAGGTAGCCGAGCGTTTGGCGGCAGGGCCTGGTAATATGAGTATTTTGGCAATTAGCGCCCAAGTATTTGCCGATGTTACGATGGGCGACATCGTCAAAGCTGAACTATTTACACCTCCACCAAAGGTAGATAGCCAAGTGGTAATACTAAAGACCAGACAATCGCCATTTTTGACGGACGTTAGTGAAGCTGACTTTTTTAGAGTCGTGAAGGCTGGTTTTTCGTCAAAACGCAAAAAACTTCGAAGCAGCCTGGCTGGTGGTTTGAACCTATCAAAAACAGAGGTTGAACAGCTGTTAACAAAAGCTCAAATCAACCCCGATTCAAGGGCTGAAACGCTAGATCTAGCGTCTTGGGTGCGTTTAACTCGAATTGTTAACCCATAGCGCTCATGCTAAAATACGCCTAAGGAATTAAATACCTATGGGCATCAGACAAAAATATATTCGCGGTTTTACAATTGTTGAGCTATTGATAGTTATCGTGATTATAGGTATTTTAGCCACGGTAACTGCAATTGTTTATAGTGGCATACAGGCAAGCGCGCGCGATACTAGTGTCTTGTCCGATCTGGATACTATGGATGGACTACAAACTAGCTATAGTTTAAAAAATGGTGGGAATGCCAAACCTTATTATTCTGGCGATGGACCAGACAGCGAACTTGGTTTCACGGCAAGTGGCGATAATGTAATTGACGTTGTAACTAACGGCGATGAATATTGTATTCGTGGATATAATGTAGGAGGGACGAAGACAACAATTGACAATGCATTTACCAAAGAGTCATCATCTGGGGTTTGTGAGTTGCTAAGCCCTTCAGCGGCTGCAATTGCAGGTTCTGGTTCAATATTTAATAATCTTGTATGGTCAACTCGAACTTCGGCTGGCTCGAGGGATTGGACTGGTATAGCTATGTCAAGCGACGGAACGAAGCTGGCCGCTGTTGCCGATAGGGATTATATATATACTTCAGTTGATTCTGGGGCGACTTGGACACAGCGAGGATCTGGACTTGGCGCGCAATCTTGGACTGGTATAGCTATGTCAAGCGACGGAACGAAGCTGGCCGCATCATCGTATGGGTATGTATATACATCTACGGATTCTGGTGCCTCGTGGACACAACGTGATCCAACTGGCGGTAGCGGAGATTATTGGCAGAGTATTGCAATGTCTTCGGACGGTACAGTAGTTGTTGCCGGTGCTAGTAGAGTTTATGTTTCTACAGACTCTGGTGTCAATTGGTCGCAAACTTCAGCGCCTTTTGCTGGGTCTTCTTATATATCCCTAGCCTCTTCGTCAGACGGGTCAAAGTTAATCGCAGCCAACAATAACAGTTATTTATATACATCTAACAATACAGGATCTAGTTGGAGTGCAAATAGCAATCCTGGTACGCAGAGTTGGGGTAGAGTGATAATGTCATCTTCAGGAGCAAAGATGGCTGCATATCCTCAAAATGATTCTATCTGGTCATCAACAGACTTCGGAAATAGCTGGAGTCAAACAACAGGCGGTGGCCCTGGTTACTGTTATGGCTTAGCATCTTCGTCAGATGGATTGAAATTAATTGCTGGTAAGAATGATAATACTATATACACATCTGTCGATGGAGGAGCTAGTTGGTCGTCAAAAACTATGCCAGTTTCGTCTTGCTGGAAGGTGTTAGCCTCTTCGTCTACTGGTACAACAGTAGCTGCTGCAGTTAATGGCGGCTATATTTATACAGGTGTTTATGGTCCATAACAATCTGTTATAGTAGTAGTTAACAATGGATAAAAAACTCTACATTACAACTGCTATTCCTTACGTTAACGGCGAGCCGCATATTGGCAATGCCCTAGATTACCTTTTGGCTGACATTTGGACTCGTTATCAGCACCAAAACGGGCGCGAAGTGCGCTTTCAGGTAGGGACAGACGAGCATGGCAACAAAATTGCCGCTAAGGCTGCCGAAAACAACATGGATCCCAAATCCTATACTGATAAAATGTATATCAACTTCGAGAATTTGATGAAGAAAGTCGGCGCTAGTTACACAGATTTTATTCGCACAACCGACCCGCATCACGAAGCGTCAGTGCAATATATTTGGAAAACACTGGCACCCTATATTTATAAAGGCAAGTACGAGGGCTGGTATTGTGTTGGTCATGAGGCGTTTTTTACAAATACCGAAGTCCAAGAGACCAGTGGGGTTTGCCCAGACCATCAAACGCCGTATCAACAGATTAGTGAAGAGAATTACTATCTAAAGGCAAGCGCATTTAGTGACCGAATTCGCGAGGCGCTCGCAAATGACGAGATGCAAATTGTGCCAGAGTTTCGCGAAAAAGAATTCTTAGAGCTTATGAAAGATGGCTTGCAGGACGTTAGTATTTCTCGTCCCAAAAAGAATCTTAGCTGGGGTGTGCCAGTCCCGGATGACCCAGATCAAGTAATGTACGTTTGGATTGACGCACTAGCTAATTACATCACAGTTCTGGGTTACCCGGATAAACCTGAGTGGCAAGAGTATTGGCCAGCTGACGTACAGGTGCTAGGTAAGGATATTTTACGATTTCATGCGGGGATTTGGCCAGCGATGCTACTTGGTCTAGGCTTGGCGTTACCAAAAAAACTATTAGTTCACGGATTTATTAACGTAGGTGGTGCCAAGATTAGTAAGACTGTCGGTAATGGCGTAGATCCTAACCAGGTAATTGACCAATATGGCTTGGATGCTTTTCGTTACTATTTTTCGCGACACATTCCGACACAGGATGATGGAGATTTCACCTGGGAAAAGTTAGAAAATGCCTATAACAATGAACTTGGAAATGACCTAGGCAACGCAGTTTCACGCGTAGCCAGCATGATTACGCAGTATCAATCCGGCGTAGTTGGTGACGCAACTCAGACCGAACATGACATGAAGGATTATCACGATCACATGGAAAATCTAGAATTCGACAAGGCGATTGACGAAGTATTCACCAAAGTTCGTAGCCTAAATCAGTATATTGAACATGTAAAGCCCTGGGAAATAGCCAAACGGCGCGAAAAAGATACAGAGGCAGAATCACACCTAGGTGAAGTTTTGGCACACTGCGTCGGGTCACTGCTACAAATCGCAGACTTACTGGTACCTTTCCTACCTAGCGCAGCGAAAAAGATTCATGATATGTTTGAACGCGGTGTAGTGGCGCCGGTCGACGGCGTGCTGTTCCCTAAGGTTTACATTCACACACCCGACCCCAAAGCACCGAAAGCTTAGTATGCTAGTTGATACCCACTGTCACATACACGAATCGGATTATCCGCTGGATATTAACGAAGTTTTGACGCATGCCCGCGAATCGGGGGTAGAGAAGTTAATTTGCGTAGGGACTAACCAAGAAAGCTCGCGACTGGCGGTTAAGTTTGCCGCAACTCACGAAAATACATACTCGTCAGTTGGCGTGCACCCCCATGAGGCGAAAGACGGCTGGGGTGACATCTTGGAATATGGAAGTTGGAATATGGAAGGTGGCGAAACTGCCAACGGCCAACCGATAGCTATCGGTGAAATCGGCTTAGATTATTTTTATTCGCATAGCCCGCGGGATGTTCAAATTCAGGCGTTAGAGGCTCAGATTAACTTAGCGGTAAAGAATAATTTACCGATTATTTTCCATGTTCGAGATGCATTCGATGATTTTTGGCCAATACTCGATAATTTCCACGGTATCAAGGGTGTTTTACATAGTTTTACAGATAATCAGGCTAATTTAGGGAAAGGCCTTGAGCGCGGTTTATATGTTGGGGTTAACGGTATTAGCACCTTCACCAAAGACGTCAGCCAACAAGCGATGTTTGACTCAATTCCGCTTGATAAATTGCTACTTGAAACAGATGCGCCGTTCTTGACGCCTGTACCCTTACGTGGTAAAGTAAACGAGCCAGCATTTGTAAGGAATGTAGCAGAGTTTCATGCAGCCAAGAGAGGAATATCTCTTGATGAGATTTCTGCTACGACTACTGCAAATGCTTTTGCGTTATTCGCACTCTAAGACAAACAAAAAAACGTTATTAACCTAAGGTGAGGTGATAAATACTTTATGCCAAATCGTCCGAACATAGATCATGCAGAATACCACCTGCCAATAGGTGAATCTGTCCTGACTCTCGAAAGGCTCTCGCCCGAAGAGCTTAATTTAATTCGTGGCTCTGACCATATTGACAAAACACCACTATATACCGCCACAGCTCTTGAGTTTGAGCAAAGATTCAATCCTGTTAGTCCAGAACTGGAGTTTGCACCAGAGTCTCGTATACTGTTTAACTACTCTGAACATATTCTGTTCGCCAGGAGTAAAGCGATAGAGGAAGAGTTGCAAAGGCTTGCTCAACCTAGGCCGCTAGACTCGGAGACACCAATATTTAATAGTGTTAGCGAAAGAATGTTTGGGCGTGAATGGCGAGAAAAGCTACTTAACTCTTTGGTCGGTACATATAAACCACGATCTCAGGAGGATATCGCGAGGCAGCTGCTTGAGAAAGAAAGCGCCATAGGTGCCAGTGCGTTCTGGAAAGGTGCGGACAAAGAGGGTTATAAGTTTTTTAAGTTAGATGATATGGATAGTTGGCTTTTCGCTCAACCCTCAAAAACAGCTAAGAATAGTTTCGAAACGACAAGGTATGTTGTTTTAAAAAGCGGGCTTACTGAAGTTTCAAAGGCCGAAGGTATGCCGCTTATTCCGGTTCCTGAAGATATGAAGTCTATTTTTATGTTTGTTGCTAGAAAGTATCACGACGAAGTAATGGTTGCATATGGTCGTGACCCACAAACGGGCAAAAAACTTCAATAACCGTTATAATTAACTAGGTGAGTAAACCAGAGATAATTTATCTGGACCATGCGGCGGCAACTCCGATGGATCCACGCGTCTTGACTGCAATGCAGCCTTATTTTACTGATAATTTTTATAATCCATCTAGTCCATATTCACCCGCTGTAAGTGTCAAAAATGATTATGAATCGGCTAAACAAATCTTGGCGTCATGTATTGGTGCCAAATCTGGTGAAATTATTATAACCGCTGGAGCGACCGAATCGATTAACTTGGCTTTTGCAAGTACTCACGGACATGTTGTAACTGCGAACATCGAGCATCATTCAGTTCTAGCAAGCGCGAGTGCTCGTGATAACACTATTGTTACGGCTGACGAGCGGGGGCTTGTTTCGGCGGACATGATTAAATCTGCTATTACGCCATTAACCCAACTTGTTAGCGTGGGGCTTGCCAATAATGAACTAGGAACGATTCAACCGATTAGAGATATCGCCTCTGCTATTAGACAGGAGCGTGAGTCTAGGTTGTCGCGCGGTGACAGTACTCCGATTTATTTACACACTGATGCATCGCAAGGTGTTGGGCAACTAGATGTTAATGTAGCCAGGTTAGGTGTCGATATGATGACTTTAAACGCTGGTAAAATTTACGGACCTAAGCAGGTTGGACTGTTGTGGGCGGGTACGCATGTGACGCTAGAGCCGCAGATTGTTGGGGGTGGCCAAGAGCGTGGTATTCGTAGTGGTACCGAGAATGTTGCGGGTGTTATTGGATTTGCTAAAGCGTTAAGCCTAGCGTCGGATCGTCGTAAGTTTGAATCAGATCGTCTGAGTGAGCTGCGCGACAGCCTTCAAGACACCCTGGCATCAGCGTTTCCAGATGCGGTTATATCTGGCCACAAAAAACATCGATTGGCTGGACATTTACATATTTCTTTTCCAGGATTAGATGCTGAACGCTTGGTATTTGCGCTTGAAAACAGAGGCGTGTTAGTCGCAACTGGTAGCGCATGTGCGGCAAATCATGGTACGAGGTCGCATGTTCTAACCGCAATTGGACTGGCTCCAGAAGTTGCTGATGGTAGTCTACGTATTACTTTGGGTCACCTATCAACAGACGAAAATATTACTAGCGCTGGTCAAATCATTATCGAAGAAGTAAATCGAGAGACAGTGAGGGTTGCGCCATGATCAGGTTATTAGTAATTGTAATTTTAGCTGCTATCGTCGCTGTTATGGGACTAAGTTGGTATTTGGCGCCCGATGATTTAAAAACCTGTGTCGACAAACCGACTGGCGAAGGAATATGTCGTTCGGTCGATGCAATAGTTGCGGTTAGTGGTGGCGACACAAATGCCAGGACTGATGAGGCAATTAAATTATTTCAAAACGGTTGGTCTAATACGTTGATTTTTTCTGGTGCAGCTCAGGACAAAACTGGACTAAGTAACGCAGCCGCTATGCGACAAAGGGCGATTGCCCTCGGCGTTCCAGAATCGGTAATATATTTGGACGAATATTCCGAAACCACTAGGCAAAATGCCGAAAATGTTCAAAACATTTTTATGAAGCGCAAAATCGGTTACGTTATATTAGTTACCTCTGGATATCATCAGCGTCGTGCAAGTCTAGAGTTTAATGCTCGGACTTCAAACGTTACGATTGTTAATCATCCAGTTCCGGCTGATAAAGACTGGTCGGCTTGGTGGTGGTTGACGCCACGTGGATGGTGGTTGGCTGGCGGTGAGATGGCGAAAATTATTGGATTTTATTTGGGTGCATCTCGATGAGTAGAGTTGTAAAGGTATATGTCGGCATGAGTGGCGGCGTTGATTCGTCACTGACCGCCGCGCTCTTAGTCGAGCAGGGTTACGATGTGACTGGCGTTTACATGAAGAACTGGACGCAGGATTTGCCCGGTATGAAATGTCCGTGGGCTGATGATTTGGCCGATGCTAAACGCGTTGCGGTTCAATTAGGTATTGATTTCAAAGTTTTTGATTTTGAAAAAGAGTATAAACAAAAAGTTGTTGATTATATGATTGATGAATATAAAAATGGCCGGACGCCGAATCCGGATATTATGTGTAACCAAGAGGTGAAGTTCAAGTTGTTCCTAGAGGCTTCATTAGAAGATGGAGCGGATATGATTGCAACAGGACATTATGCCAGGGTGGAAGGTGGAAGGTGGAAGGTGGAAGGTGGCGACACTGAAATTGCCAATAGCCAAATTCCAAATTCCAATAGCCATAGCCTGCTGATGCAGGCGGTTGATAAAAACAAGGATCAGACTTATTTTCTATACCGCGTTGCGGGTGAGGCTCTAGGCAAGACACTGTTTCCGCTGGGTGAATATACAAAACCTCAGGTTCGGGCGATGGCTAAGGAGCGCGGACTTTATACGGCTGGAAAAAAGGATAGTCAGGGCATTTGTTTTGTTGGTAAGGTTGGAATCCGAGACTTTTTGTCGATGTATGTTGAACAAAAACCAGGCAAGATTATTGACAAGAAATCTGACAAAGTACTTGGCCATCACGACGGGGCGATTTTTTACACGCTTGGTCAGCGTCATGGATTAGATTTAGGTGGTGGTTTTCCGTATTATGTCGTAGGTAAAGATATGGATAAGAATGAGGTTTATGTAACGACTGATTTGAACGATGACACTTTATGGAAGAAGCAAATAACACTAACCAATATGCATTGGATTAATCATGCTCCAATTGATGGAACATATCAAATCCGCGTTCGTCATCGTGCTAAATTAGTTGATGCAAAATTAAAAACTGACGGGTCAAATGTTAAGTTAAAACTTGATAATCCCGAGCGCGCCGTTGCAGCCGGTCAGTCAGTTGTAATTTATGACGGAGATATTTGTTTGGGTGGCGGCATAGTAATTTAACTAGCATAAACCCAGTCAAGCTGATAGAATAACAGAGATGAACGCTCAACAAATCCGTAATGCATACCTTGAATTTTTTAAAAGTCGTGGCCACACGATTATTCCACGCGCCAAATTAATTCCGTTAAATGACCCAACTACGCTATTTACAGGTAGCGGTATGCAACCGCTGTTGCCGTACTTACTAGGCCAAGAACACCCCGACGGTAACCGATTCGTAAATAGCCAGACTTGTTTACGTGCTCAAGACATTGAAGATGTGGGCGACAATCGCCATACGACATTTTTTGAGATGTTAGGCAACTGGAGCATGGGTGACTATTTCAAAGAACAGCAAATTCGTTGGTTCTTTGAGTTTTTGACTGATGTAGTTGGCCTAGATCCGAACAAGATTTATGTCACAGCCTATATCGGCGATGAAGCGTATGGTATTCCACGCGATGACGAAGCGGCCAACATTTGGCAAAAAGTTTTCGCAGAAAAGGGGATAACGGCCGAAATCGCTGAAATCGGTAGCCAAGCCGACGGCGATAAACGCGGTATTAAACCAGGCGAACGTATTTTCTTTTATGATGATAGCGAAAACTGGTGGTCACGTGGTGGCGGTCTGGACAAGACTCCGATTGGCGATCCGTGTGGGCCAGACAGCGAAGTTTTTTATGATTTTGGTCCCGAGAATCATGCCGAGGGCTATGGTTTGGCTCACCCAGCCAGTGATAGTGGCCAGTTTATGGAAATTGGCAACCAAGTCTTTATGCAGTATAGG
>DAOMNR010000021.1:0-8568 GCA_035443865.1 Candidatus Saccharimonadota bacterium
GTTCGCGACCGAGGTATCAGCGTTATCATGACCACTCACTACATGGATGAGGCCGAAATTCTCTGCGACCGAATTGCTGTTATGGATAATGGCAAGATTGTCGCGATTGACACTCCCAAAAATCTGATCAAACAACTACTTGCTCGTGGATTTTCTAAAAAACAGCATGTTGAACAGGCTAACCTCGAAGACGTCTTTATTGATTTGACTGGCAAAGACCTGCGGGAGGGGAGTTAGTTTATGAAAGGTTCACTTTATACAGTTTTGACATTTGTTCGCATCAATACCAAGCGCTTCTTTAGAGATCGATTGGCACTTTTCTTTTCAATTGGATTTCCGTTAATTTTCCTATTCGTTTTTGGCGGACTTAACAGCGGTAGCGGTGACGTTTCGTTTAACGTCGCGATCATTAATCATTCCGACAGCTCGTTCGCCCAAGATTTCGTCAAAAACGCCGAAGAAGGCAAGATATTAAAGGTTAACAAGGACGTCACGACACTTGATGAGGCCAAAGAAAAGATGACTCGGTCAGAGCTGGATGCGGCAATCGTTTTGCCAGCCGATTTCGGTACGGTAAAGGGTGATGCCAAGTATCCTAGCGGCGAGGCTCAGATTGTTTATACCCAAAACAACCAACAATCGGCCCAAGCTCTCAGTAGTATTTTGAACGTTCAATTCGGTGCAATTAATGCTAAATTCGTTCAAAACGAAGTGCCTTTTACGGTCAAACAAGAGCAGTTGAACGAACGCAGTCTATCAGCCTTTGATTACACCTTTGCGGGGCTACTCGGTTTTGCGATTATTGGTATGGGTATCTTTGGCCCAGTTAACGTTTTTCCAGAACTTAAAAAGATGGGTATTTTGCGCCGTCTATCGACTACACCACTTAAGGTTTGGCAATATTTCTTATCAACCATGATTGGCCAAGCCGTCATTGGCTTAATCAGCCTAGCGATAATGTTCGCAGTTGCAATCTGGATATTCAACCTACAAGTAGTAGGGAATTGGTTTGAATTAGGTGTATTTATAGTTCTAGGTATCATTACGATCCTAGGTATCGGGCTAGCATTAGGTGGCTGGGCCAAGAACGAGCGCCAAGTTGCGCCGCTTGCTAACATTATAGTGTTCCCAATGATGTTCCTATCCGGTACGTTTTTCCCAAGGTTCTTGATGCCGGAATGGTTACAAAATATCTCGGCATTCTTGCCACTGACACCCGTAATCGATGGAATTAGGTTAATCGCAACCGAAGGTAAGGGTCTGATTGACATCTTGCCTCAACTAGGGTTGATCGGTGCCTGGATGATAGTCATCTACGCCATCGCATTCAAAGTCTTCCGTTGGGAGTAACCCTTACCATATGGTTGACTAATAACTATGCTTATGCTATAATTTAATTATGATACACAGAATACGAATTATGCGCGACGATAGATTTCCAGAGGATCACCATTCTGGTGATGTGTGGGATGTTCACCCTGGCGATAAAAAGCATTTCGATAGAGAAGAGATGTTTAGCGGTGAAGGTGAGCAGACACAAAGCGTAGAGACGATAGCGCCGTCCGAGGCGTCGCTTTTATTAGGCCATACTGCATTAAAAAATACTGAAATGGCAAATACTGATATAGCACCAAAACGTGACAGGGAAGCTTTACGTCGTCCAATCGCGGGAGACCAATACCTTGGAAGGTAGCAAAAAATCACACAACAATGAAGAACTGCTACCTGGTGGTCGCGATTTCGTAGACAGGGATCCTGACAGCGATACGTATGGAGACGTTCTATTTATTGAACCTCCAGCCAGAATGGAGCCAGTGACTAGGACCGTGTTCGACCATCCTCTATATAGTGGTGGCGATGAACTTGAAGCCCCATTAAATCTTGAGCCTGTAGATGAGGTTGTTGAAACGCCAAATCTAGATGAGAAATTACCGACATCTGAACAAGCAAAAAGGCTAATGTTCTTGTATGAACAGAAAAAAGTACAGCCTCACAGTAAACGCGAACTTAACCACATGTTCTACCTGTTAGAAGATCGATATAGTATTGGTGGTTCGGCTAAGTACCTGGGTATAATCATTCAGCATAATAATCTGGATGGAGCAGACAGTTTACCTACTATTATCAAAATAGTCGGTGAATTTGGCGATTACGCTAAAAACGCTCGGGGCAACATAAGTGCACTTACCGGGCTCAGCCAAAGTCTTCACCAGCCAGGCATTAATGGCAACGAAAAATTATCTGATCAGAGTGTTATGTCAGACTGGCAGGACGGCGGCATGCTTCAAAGAGCTATTGGCGAGATGACTCGTCATGTCGAAGGCTACCTTTTTGCGCAAGGTAAGGGACCCGATTATCTAGGTAGCCATTACGTTTCGGATGATAAAGAGATAATTAGGCGTGAAAAAGATACGATCACCGACATGAAGGTCGGGTTTGCACGTCGTTTAATAGCTGACGTAATTGCTTACGAGACCAGCCGATTAGAGTTTTGGATTGAGCAACTAGCTGGACGTGAAAAAGACGAAGAAAATAACATTACTGTTCGAAAAGGCGCCATTGATATAGCGAGCGGGGCAGTTCAAGACCGCGTCCGTCAAATTCTCGATGACTTAGGTATAAAAAATTAAAAAACAGACCACATAAGATCTGTTTTAATCTGGTGGGGCTGGATGGAATCGAACCATCTACCAAGTGGTTATGAGCCGCCTGCTCTAACCGATGAGCTACAGCCCCGCACTCCGATATTATAGCCTAACAGAGGGTAATAGGCTATAATAAACCTGAACTCATCATGAAAAAAATAAACATTCGTCGTATATATTACCAACTTCGCCACAAGTATTTCACCCTGAACAATGCTGTGATTGCGATTGCAATTGCAATTGCGGCTGGCTGGGCATGGGGTTCACTAGGCGTTTTACAACGTAATTATAACCTGCAAAAAGAGCTTGATGACAAAAATCGCCAGTTAATTGTAGCTCAACTTGACACCGCTAGTGCGAAACTACAGCAAAGATATTATCAGACAGATGAATACAAAGAGCTAGCCGTTCGTGAACGACTAGGCTTGGTTACGCCAGGCGAAAGTGTATTAATCTTGCCACCTAACTCGCAGGGTGCAATTGATGCCGACAAAGTCACGCCACTGGTAGCGGTAACGACACCTAAACCTGTTAGTAACTTTCAGCAATGGATGAACTTTCTACTAGGAGCTAGCAGTAAAAGCTTGAGTCAAGAAAAATAGTTTTATCTAGCTGGTTTAATAGCTAGCGACGCCAATTAGAACGGCAAAAAACACAAATAGCAGTAGTAATGATACACCAACGCAACCTGTGATCAAACCGGCTATTGCCATGTTACGGCCCGGCGATTTAAGTGAAATAGCACCAAAGATGATTGCTAGAATTCCCGCAGGGACTGATATGAACCAAAGTAGAAACAGTGGTACAGATATAATACCAAGTACAAGTGAAGCTACTGCTAGTCCGTTATTGTTGTTCTGGGTTGTTGATTGTTCAGCCATGAAATATATTCCTTTTATTAATAAGAGTATTTTAGCATATTGTTAGGGGTTTGTAAATACGTCTGTTAATACGTTTTCTAAGAATTGCTTCTTGACCATCCAGTACTTTTCGAATCGTAATCCTAAGGTTTTGAAATCAATAAGAGGGAAGAGTCTATGGCGTATCAGACTAAGTTAACTGTACACACTAACTAGGAGGGATTAAACTGCTGCTTTAATGTAGCTATAATATCAGGCTCTATCTTTAGATAGTTAAGGTTGTTGCTGATGACAATAGGACTAAAACCATAGCGCACAACTTCGCTTCTGTTGTTTCCAATATTAGGGATGCGAAGCTTATTGCGAATAACACCCCTTCTGCTACCAACGATATAATTGCTGGCAAGATATGATTCGGCTCTGTTTATGGTATTAGTGAGTTTTTCGGAGGCATTACCAAGTATTATCTTTCCTTCAAATAGTTTGTTGCCGATATCTTTCGCCATAAAAATACCTAACTGGGGATTGAGTGGAAGCCAAAAATAGGTTTCCGCTGCGAAAATTTCTCCTTGCTTGAAGATATCGTTTTGTGAGGTTAGGCTGACAAAAGGATTGTCTCCTAGTATAAATTCTTTGCCTGCTGAGGGCCTTAGTGCGACGCACCCTTTCATCCGAAAAATTGGTTCAAAGTCCTCACCGACAGACACGCCTAGTTGAAGTGTTTCTGGTCGCGTAGAAGGTCGTAACCCTAGGGAGCGGATGTCGAAATCATCGGGTGCCATGTCGCTAAGAACCGCCTCAAATTGTTCGGTAGATGTATTCATGAAGTTATGTATGCCAGCCGAGCGCGCTAAGTGGATGACGATAAAGTCTGCTAAACCCCTTTTAGTCGTAAGCGCTAGTCCTTCAATAGACGTTGGGTCTTCTTTGATGCGTGTAAATGCTCTCGCGACAGAGGATTCTACTGAAGAAAAAGCATCCTCAATTTGTTGAGTGACACTCCAATTCCTTTCTCCCATAATCCTAGTTACATCACTAGTTTCGATAATCGACCTGTTGCTAATGTTACCGACAAACATGAAGCCAGAATTGTTAGCAAATCTTTTTACGTAGTGTTGTGCAACATAGTGATCAAAGTTGGTTCTTTGTTCGGTCATGACATTTATACTTGGGTCTGTAAATAAGTATTAGACTTCCTCGCAATAAGTAACACCGCTCTCTAATAGGACACTGATGGCGTAGCTTCGTGCGGATGCCTGTTGGCCGTCACAGTCGAATCCAGCTCTATAGACTGCCGTGGTTGCAGTCGGGCTTCCCGAACCTGCTATCGATGTTACGTAGGATAGATCAGTGACTGGAATTGAGGCAGGGTCGGGCAGTAAGCCTTTGTTTTCTGCTTGGTAGGATGTTATATCTGTAGATATTTGAGATACATCGAACTTACGTGCTGAATCTCTTTGTGCTTTTTGCAAGTTTGGTAGAGCGGTAAATATTAGAACGAAAGACAAAATGCTTAGAACTACACCAATAATACCTAGAATTAATCCAACTTTTCCTTTGCCGCCAGACTTTAATGATACCGCTCCAAAAATAATTGCCAAGATGCCCAGTGGAATTGACAGTAGCCACAGAACAAATGTTGCGATTGATACGATTCCCAGTACGCGCGCAGCTGTCGCTAGGCCACTTTGTTTTGGTTGAGTTGTTGGTTGGTTGTCCATGAATTTATTCCTTTTGTTATTGTGAATACTTTAGCATATTAAGGGCAGTATTCGTCACGTTCCGTGTCACCCATATTTCAAGAAAAAGTCCCCATCATAAGATGAGGACATTTTCTTGGTTGCGGGGGCAGGATTCGAACCTGCGACCTGATGGTTATGAGCCATCCGAGCTGACCAGACTGCTCCACCCCGCGACATTATTGATTCATTACCTGGTCATCGGTTTAATTTGCCATAACCAATGGTTATGAGCTATTGATTCTATTAGAGCTGACCAGACTGCTCTACTAGCGGCATTTGTTTGTTCATTACCTGGTCGTTGTGCCTATCATAACCGATGGTTATGAGCGATTGATGCGGATTAGAGCTGACCAGACTGCTCCACCGCGACACAAGCCTAATATTAACAGATATGAGCGTTTACTGCAATATAGGGGACTAGCTGAGTTTGCCGGCGGCGACGCGAATTGCTTCGCTCCAACTGAGGAAGGCGTGTGGAGTATCGGCAATTTCGGATACCAACAGTCCACATTTAACGGCTAGCGCTAGCTCATGGATCATTTCGGCGGCGTGAGGGCAGGCGATAGTGGCGCCCAGGACGATACCTTTTTTGTCATTGATAATTTTGACGAACCCATCGCGAAAATCAGAGGTGTTTGAGCGTGTAATGATATTTAGTGGTGCGATGGCCTTGTTAATAGCTAGATCGCGCTTCAGACAGTCGTCCTCACTTAGTCCAACGGTAGCGATTTCGGGGTTGGTAAACACCAGTTCTGGTGTAGCGGTGTAGTCCGGCGATATTTTGGTTTTGCTTAGGATGTTATTAGCAGCAACTCGGCTTTCTAGTAGGGCAGTGTGGGTGTGGCTGTTGCGGCCCAGGACATCACCTGCCGCAAAGATATGTTTGACATTGGTTTGTAAGAACGAATTAACGTCGATTCCTTTAGGGGTGAACTTGACCCCAGCATTTCCTAGACCCAGGTCTACGTTAGGGGCGCGTCCAGCAGCGACCAATATCTCGTCAACACGTACCGACTTTTCGACACCAGCTCGTGATAATGTTACCCGCTTGCCTAGCCCATCTTTGACGACAGACAGGACGCGCGAGTGGGTTAGGCTAGTGATACCGTAACGTTCACTTAGAACTCGGCCTAGCAACTCACCAGCTTCGGAGTCGTGGTGGGGAAGTAACCTGGCGGCTTTTTCGGCGATATAAACTTTGGTTCCAAAAACGGCCATCAGCTGGGCGATTTCAACACCTATGTCCCCGCCTCCAATGACTAATAATGTCTTGGGTGGACGTAGTGTCTCTAGGATGGTGCGCGGGGTTAGGTAAGTGACCTTATCGAGTCCTTGGACGTCGGGGATTACCCAATGCGATCCAGTGGCAACCAAGAAATGGCTGGCCGATAAATGACGTCGGTTAACGCTGATTTCGTTAGGCGATAGGAAGTGGGCGGATCCGGCGTAAGCACTAATCCCCTGGTTCTCATAATATCGACGGTTCCCCCCTGCCCCAGTTCTCTGCACCGCCAAATCTTTCCAGGCGCGGATCGAATGATAGTTGTAGCCAAGCGTTGATGTTCGCAGGCCAAATTTGGCGCCGTCTTTGGCATCATCGAATAGATTGGCTGCGTGCAATAATGCCTTGGTTGGCACGTCGCTCCAGTTAGGTGAGTCGCCTCCGAAGGTATCGGATTCAATGATGGCAACTTTTTTACCAGCCTGAGCGGCAATAGTTGCGGCGGCGCTACCACCGGCTCCGCTACCGATAACGATCAAATCATAATCAAATGTGTGTTTCTTGGCCATATTTTCTCCTTAGATGGTGGAATGCTGCTGTTCGTACAGGTAAGCTGCATCAGGGTGGTGACTTTTTAAATATTTGGCTGTAATAGTACGTATATCGTTACTGGTAACTTCGGGACGCTGGTGTAGCCAGACGATTACAGCGTCGCAAACAGCGTGAGCAGTTGCCTCGGCTTGGCCTTCTGGCGCACGGACACTTAGGCAGGCGGCGACAATACTGGCATGTAGTTTCTCGCGCGAGAAACTTTCGGATGGACGCTTGCCGTGTTTGACAATGTCTACTACCAAAGTCATATTAAATGCCTCCGGCTGTAATATTCATAATTTCGCCAACGTAAACGTAAAATCCTAGGACCACTAATCCGAGTCCGGCTGCAAACTGCAGGAATCGCTTGTTTTCCTCGCGCCATTTTTGGATACCAGCTAGGGTATGGCCGCTACCAATCAACACCCAAACGATGATAAGCGACAATAGGGAAATAACAGTGTATATACCGATACCAGCTAGCTGCCACAGAGGCGGTAGTTGGATCAGAATCATGGCGCTAATAACGATAGGGGCGATTAGGAATAACAGCTCAGCCAGTACGCTACTAAGACCTAGTCCAAAGGCTTCGGCGCTGTCTTTGGTGGCTTTGGTTCGCTTGGTTAAATAGTCGGCGACTCCCCTAGGAATCCATAGTATAGTCCCCTTCTTGTGCGGGTAATAAAAGGCCCAGATAGCGACAGCCACACCAACTAGAAGTCCACAGCCAGCAGCCCAAACAATCTTGGGGGTATCGGCTCCAAATACGTGCAGCAGTACTAACGCTACGAATGATAAAACCAACATAGTCATGACGGCTACACCAAAGATAAAGCCAGTCGTTAAACGCATGACTTTAGCTTGGGTTCTTTTTGCGCCGATGGCATGACCACTCATCAGTGTCAGTACGCTAACACTTAATTGAAAACTGGCGTGAATCAGTGCAGCGAATGCTACAGCGGCGAGGGAAGTGGATATATCCATATGTTTGTTTTGTTTATTCCTCTCCCTAATTTATAGCATAACCACCACTAGTAGGTCAAAGATAGGTTGGCATTTTTGTATAATAGGTATTGCTTTTTTATTCCTTTTATGCTAATATAAGGCTATAAGATAATAAAAACAAAAAGGATACAAGACATGCAAGCACAGCAACCAGAAATATTTAACGGCATCGGCGAACCAGTCAGCAAAAGTGATCTGCTGGGACTAGAGGTTGTAGAATAATGAGTGAAACAACAAGTACTGAAAAAACCTGGGAAATAGCTCGCAGTTCGGAGCAACTCAAGTCGTTTATTAGCGGAAAACTAGCAAATGAAGCGCTTAGAGATGTTTCTCTAGATTAAAGATTGATGTAAATTAATAACCACTGCAATTGACGGTGGTTATTTTTAATGGTTTAATTATATTATCTTATCTACAAACGCGTAGGTGAGCGAGGCTTATTAGCGAGGGCGGTGACAAAATGGCTGGTATAGTAGCACGAATGCGAAAAATCCAGCCGATCT
>DAOMNR010000022.1:0-1189 GCA_035443865.1 Candidatus Saccharimonadota bacterium
GCCGCTATCGATTGCTACGTCGATGTCATCTATAGTCACGCTTGTTTGAGCAATGTTAGTCGCTAGAATTACCTTGCCGTTAGGATAGCTCGCAAACGCTTGCTGTTGAGCTGTTGCCTCTAGCTGTGAGTGCAAAGGAGTAACCGGAACTCCCATATCTTCGGCTTTAATTTTAATGGCATCGGAGACCGCCTGAATCTCAGCTTTACCAGGCAAAAATACCAACATATTACTTTTTTTAGCATCTAGGCGTTTAAATATTTCATCGATTACGTCCTGTCCACGACTCCAAGTCACTTCATGTAGCCTACCGGGAACATTAATAACTGCCGTGGTATCAAAGTATTCCGCCAAACTGCCAGTTTCGATAGTGGCGCTCATAATTACAACTTTAAACCTTGGCTCTTCTTGGCAGCGTTTTTTTGCCCAGGCAATTAGAACCGCCATGTTCTCATTCCATTCATGAACCTCATCTAGGACTAGAACTTGTTTGTCGCGCGTGCCAGCACCAGTAATCTCACGGACCAGTTGCAAACCGTCGGTACAGTATAAAATCTGAGTATCTGGGTTATCGTCACGCTCGTGAGCCGTCCGGTATCCGATAATGTCATCGCTATCGACTAGGTTGCGCGTTGCCCATTCCTCGCGGACACGACGGCTTAAGTTTCGGGCCGCCAAAATCCTTGGCTGCGTAACTATAACCTTTGAATAGCCATGTTCCGCCAGGTATTGAGGTACCTGGGTGCTTTTACCAGCACCTGTTTCGGCGGTAATTATCGTAACCTGATTAACATCAACTGCATCGACGATTTTTTGATGGAAATCATAAATCGGTAAATCATCCGAAAATCCTTGCCCGCTAATTGCTTTATCGACCACCAAAACCCCCACCCCCTCCGCCACCACCAGCGCCACCAGAAAAACCACTGCCCCCAGAACTAGGCGGTGCACTAAAGTTAGTTACGGACGCTGATATTCCACCAATTGAACTAGCAAAGGTCGCTGCGTTAAACGCAGATGCCCCAACATACCAACTGGGTACCGACCCAGCCTGTTCGTAATATACAGTCAACTGCTTTGCCCATTCTTTTTCATAACCAAGCAACACAGCATACGGCAACACACGCTCATATAATTTCACTACTCGTTTGGTATCACTAGGATCAATTGGTGTTTTGTCCGCACCTTT